>DBNW01000055.1:0-337 GCA_002299425.1 Methylococcaceae bacterium UBA662
CCACGATGCACTGTGAACCGAAGCGTTCGGCGGCTTCGCGGACAAACTCCGGCCTGACCACTGCCGCGCTGTTGATGCCGACCTTATCCGCTCCGGCATTAAGCATCCGGCGAATGTCGTTTAAGGTGCGAATACCGCCGCCGACCGTCAACGGGATGAACACTTCGCCAGCTACTCGCTCGACCACAGACACCAGAGTGTCGCGCTGGTCATGGCTGGCAGTAATGTCCAAAAACGTGAGTTCATCGGCACCTTCACGGTCGTAGCGGCGGGCGATTTCGACCGGATCGCCGGCATCACGGATGTCGATAAACTTCACGCCTTTGACGACGCGGCC
>DBNW01000055.1:641-784 GCA_002299425.1 Methylococcaceae bacterium UBA662
TTCACGCCTTTGACGACGCGGCCGTTATCGACATCTAGGCAAGGAATAATGCGTTTGGCAAGACTCATCGCTCAAAAACTTTCGGCTAGTTTGACGGCTTCGGCAAAGTCTAACGTGCCCTCATAAATCGCCCGGCCGGTAAT
>DBNW01000055.1:1081-5264 GCA_002299425.1 Methylococcaceae bacterium UBA662
TAAATCGCCCGGCCGGTAATCGCTCCCATGACACCGTCACCGACGACCGCACCTAAGGCTCTGATGTCACCCATGTCAGTGATGCCGCCCGAGGCGATAACAGGGATGTGAATCGCCCGCGCCAGCTTAGCGGTGGCCGCTACATTCATCCCCTGCATCATGCCGTCGCGGGCTATGTCGGTGTAAATGATGGCCTCGACCCCGTCCTCTTCAAAATGTTGCGCTAGGTCAATCACATCATGCTTGGAAAGTTTTGACCAGCCGTCTATCGCTACTTTACCCTCTCTGGCATCCAAACCAACGATGATGCGGCGCGGGTATTCTAAGGCCATGTCGCGGACAAAATGCGGCTCGTTAACGGCCTTAGTGCCAATGATGACGTATTCGACCCCGGCATCCAAATAGGCCTGGATCGTGTCTTCATCGCGGATGCCACCACCGATTTGCACCGGAATGTCAGGATAGGCGGCAACAATGGCATGGATAACACCGGCATTGATCGGTTTGCCGGCAAAGGCGCCGTCTAAATCGACCAAGTGCAAGCGCCGTGCCCCGGCCGCCACCCAACGGCCGGCGACGGCTACCGGATCATCGGAAAAAACCGTGCCGTCATCCATGCGTCCTTGGCGTAAACGCACACATTTACCTTTTTTTAAATCGATAGCGGGTATTAACAGCATGCAATTCGCTTCCTTTACAGCGTAAGTGATCAGTCGTTAAAGTTGGCCATCCCAACACAGGAAATTGCCCAGCAGTTGCAGCCCGGCGGCCTGGCTTTTTTCGGGGTGGAATTGTACGGCAAAAATAGTGCCTTGCGCTAAGGCACAAGCAAAGGGATGGGGATAATCACTGGTGGCGACGATGATGTCGGCGTCGTCCGGCTTGGCATAATAACTGTGCAGGAAGTAAAAATGGCTGTCCTGGGGTATTTTTGACCATAGCGGGTGGGGTTTTTGTCTGACTTGGTTCCAACCCATGTGCGGGACTTTCAGTGCATTGGCTTGAAAACCGCCCGGAGGCTGGGCAAAGCGGACGACCTGGCCGGGTAAAATCCCTAAACAGGAGACGCCTTCATTTTCTTCGCTTACGGTCAACAACGCCTGCATCCCTAAGCAAATGCCTAACAAGGGCTTGGTTTTTGCCACGTCCTTAATCACGTCCGCTAAGCCCGATTGCGTCAACGCCTGCATACAATCGCGTATCGCGCCGACACCGGGAAAAACCACCCGGTCAGAGGCACGAATAACCGCCGCATCGGCGGTGATGTGCACCCGGGTATCCGGCGCAGCGTGTTGCAAGGCTTTAGCAATGGAATGCAAATTTCCCATTCCGTAATCAATAACGGCGACGGTGGACATAACTTGAAAAGGTAAGCGGTTAAAGGGAGCCTTTTGTCGAGGGAATGGCATCACCCATACGCCCATCGATCGCCATAGCCATCCGCAGGGCGCGGCCAAACGCCTTAAAAACAGTTTCGGCGATATGGTGGGCGTTAACACCTTTCAGGTTGTCAATATGCAGTGTCACCCCGGCATGGTTAACAAAACCCTGGAAAAACTCGCGCAACAAATCGACATCAAAAGTGCCGATTAGGCCACGCGGAAACACCACGCCGTAACACAAGCCTGGACGACCGGAAAAATCCACCACTACCCGCGACAATGCCTCATCCAACGGCACATAGGCATGGCCGTAACGGACTATGCCTTTTTTGTCACCGAGTGCCTGGGCAAAAGCCTGACCTAAGGTGATGCCAATGTCTTCAACGGTATGGTGCGCATCAATGTGCAAATCGCCACAAGCAGCGATGTCTAGGTCAATTAAACCGTGGCGGGCAATTTGTTCAAGCATGTGGTTGAGAAACGGCACCCCGGTCTGAAAACAGGCCTGGCCAGTACCGTCTAGGTTGAGCGACAGTTTAATTTGGGTTTCGAGGGTATTACGCTCGACTAGGGCGGTGCGTGGAATCATGGCGTATCCGTGTTCAAAACGGCTCGTAGGGTATGGCGAAACGTTTTTTATTGAGCATTCAGGTTGTATTGCCTACCGTTGTAGATAGGTCCTTCGGCGTTTTGATAAAGTTGGAACACGGCTTTTGCTGCGTCCCGTTGCACATCAACGATGACGGTGATGCCTCTGGCCGTCAAGGCCACAGCCCAATCCTTAGGTTTCTGACCTTCATCAAAACCTGCCTGACGGGCATCTTCCGCTCTTGCCCCGATCACCACACGCCGGACACCTGACCAAGGTATGGCACCAAAACACATGGCGCACGGCTCGCTACTGGTCACTAACTCATGGATAGCCACAAATTGGCCGCCCAGATCGTAACTGCCGATTTTTTTTTGGGCGATGGCAATGGCCACCATTTCCGCATGCAGCATGGACAAGCCTTGCGTGGTCACCAAATTGACCCCCAACGCAACTAACGCGCCAGAGTCTCTCTCAAATACGGCCGCAGCAAACGGCCCCCCGGTTTTTTCTTCAACATTGCGCCGTGCCGCCTTTATTACAAAAGCCATCCGCTGCGCCGTATCGCCAGTGGCGGCATAGCCTTGAGCAAACGCTTCGAGCCAGTCCGGCAGTGTAAAGGCAAGGCGCTTAGGTTGTTTAAACATGTCTCTGGCAAAAAATTACTGGAGCCGCTATTTTTTTGGGCTTAAGCACCAACTGACTGGTAACGCTAACCCTTCGCCGCCCGTTTACGCTCATTTTCCGTCAACCATTTCTTACGCAGGCGGATAGATTTCGGCGTCACTTCTACTAATTCATCTTCATCAATGAATTCTAAGGCTTGCTCTAAAGTCATTTTTTGAATCGGTGTCAAAATCAGATTTTCGTCGGTGCCGGCGGCGCGTATGTTGGTCAGTTGCTTGGCTTTGGTCGGGTTAACTACCAAATCATTGGCGCGGGAGTGGATGCCCACCAACATGCCTTCATAGACTTCATCGGCATGAACCAAAAACAGCTCACCCCGTTCTTGCAGGGCAAACAGCGCATAAGCCAAGGCCTTACCCTGCACCATCGACACCAGCACACCGCGTTTGCGGCTGCCGATGTCGCCTTTTTTCATCGGCCCGTAATGGTCGAAAACGTGGTACAGCAGGCCGGAGCCGGAGGTAGCCGTCATAAATTCGGTCTGGAAACCGATTAAGCCACGCGAGGGTATCCTGTATTCTAGGCGGATGCGGCCTTTGCCATCGGGTACCATGTTGAGCAAGTCGCCCTTGCGTTCGCCCAGTTTTTCCATGATGGCGCCTTGGTGTTCCTCTTCTACTTCAATAGTTACCATCTCGAACGGCTCGTGCTTGTCGCCGTCGACTTCCTTAATGATAACTTCGGGGCGAGATACGCCCAACTCAAAGCCTTCGCGACGCATGTTTTCAATCAACACCGACAAATGCAGCTCACCTCGACCCGAGACCTTAAATTTGTCCGGGTCGCCCGTATCTTCAACGCGTAAGGCGACGTTGTGCTGCAATTCCTTTTCCAAACGGTCGCGGATTTGTCGAGATGTCAAAAACTTACCTTCTTTGCCGGCAAACGGCGAGTTGTTGACTTGGAAGGTCATGGTCACGGTCGGTTCATCCACGATCAAGGGCTTCATGGCCTCAACCGCATCCGGGTGGCACAGGGTGTCGGAAATTTCCAGCTTTTCGATACCGGTAAAAGCGATGATGTCGCCAGCACGCGCCTCGAATATTTCAACCCGCTCTAAGCCATGAAACCCAAATAACTGCAAAATACGTCCTTTGCGTTCAACACCCTCGCGGTTAACAATGACCAAAGACATGTTGGTCTTAATGGCGCCGCGTTGGATGCGGCCTACACCAATCACACCGACATAAGTGTTGTAATCCAGGCTGGAGACTTGCATTTGGAACGGGCCGTCTAAATCAACGGCCGGCGGGCTAACTTTTGCTGCGATGGTTTCAAATAAGGGGGTCATGTCGCCACTGCTAACCGTCGGCTCTAAACCCGCGTAACCGTTTAGTGCCGAGGCATAAACGACCGGGAAATCGAGTTGTTCGTCAGTAGCCCCTAGGCGATCAAAAAGATCAAAAGTTTGGTCTACCACCCAATCCGGACGCGCACCGGGGCGGTCAATTTTGTTGATGACGACGATGGGTTTTAAGCCTAATGCAAACGCTTTTTGCGTGACGAAGCGGGTTTGCGGCATCGG
>DBNW01000055.1:5479-75691 GCA_002299425.1 Methylococcaceae bacterium UBA662
CTACCACCCAATCCGGACGCGCACCGGGGCGGTCAATTTTGTTGATGACGACGATGGGTTTTAAGCCTAATGCAAACGCTTTTTGCGTGACGAAGCGGGTTTGCGGCATCGGCCCGTCAACGGCGTCTACTAACAACAACACTGAATCAACCATCGACAACACCCGTTCCACCTCGCCGCCAAAATCAGCGTGGCCGGGAGTGTCGACGATGTTGATGTGGTAATCGCGCCAGTCCAGTGCCGTGTTTTTCGCCAGGATAGTAATGCCGCGTTCCTTTTCCAAATCATTGGAATCCATAACCCGCTCGCTAATTTTGGTATGGGCGGCAAACGTCCCTGATTGTTGCAGGAGCTTATCAACTAACGTGGTCTTGCCGTGGTCAACGTGCGCGATAATGGCGATATTTCTTAATTTTTCAATCACTGGGTATGCTCATGGGAGTTATTAAAAAGACTATCTAAAACAATTTGGCAATCCCGAAAAAACAAGACAAGAAAACGCCTGAGGGCATGCAGCCCATACCTTGAGAAGGGGTTTAAGTGCCGATAAAGTTTACAGAAAGCCGGCCCGCACCCGGATAATCAAATAATCAGAGTCTCATCAAGCAAAACACGCCATAGCCGGAACGGGCGGCCATTATCGCATTCATTGCCATGCGGTCAAGAATCATGGCTCGGCATACTGACTTTTGGGGGCAACCATTCCTGTAAAAACTCCAGAAAACGTCTGACCTTAGCCGACAAATATTTTCGGTGCGGGTAAACCGCATGAATGTCCAGCGGCGGTAATGTGTAACTTTCCAGAACCGGTTTCAACTTGCCTTTTTCAATGTCACGGCTGACCACATACGACGCCAACATAACCAAACCCATGCCTTCAATGGCCGCTACTCTTAGGGCATCGGCGACATTGGCTTGCATACGCCCGGTTACGACAAGGGTTGCATTGCCATTCGGGCTTTTGAAATGCCACTTGTTTCTGGGAGCGCTCGCCCAATTGATCAAGCAACTGTGCTGGTTTAAATCTTCCGGTTTCTCGGGGATGCCGTAACGGGCTAAATACTCAGGCGATCCACACACCACCATGCTGGAGCTGGCTATTTTTCTGGCTACCATGCTGGTGTCATCCAAATTGCCCAGGCAAATGGCGATATCGATGCCTTCATCAATCATGTCACCCGGGGTTGATTGCAGAATTAGGTCGACGGTGAGGTCTGGATACGTTTTTAAAAATTCGGCTATTGCCCAGGTAATATGGGTGGCACCTATAACGGGAGGTGCGCTGATTTTTAAAACCCCGCGTGGCTCGGTTTGCAAATGGGTCACGGCTGCTTCCATTTCCTCCACATCTTGCAGCACCTGTTGACAGCGCTCTAAATAAGAGGCACCGACATCGGTCAGGCTTAGGCTGCGGGTAGTTCGGTTAAACAACCGGCTACCTAAATTGCTTTCAAGCTGCATGATGTGTTTAGTTGCCATCGCCCGTGAAATATCTAACTCGCGTGCGCCACCGGCAAAGCTACCCGCTTTAGCCACCCGCACAAAAACATTCATACTGGTCAATTTATCCACTTAAAGTACTCCGCTTCTTAGGAAGCTCTGCCATCGTTGTTTGTTTGGCTTTGATCTTATTCGGCACGGCAATCGTTGGATTTCATCCAGCTATTGTTTTATCCCCCACCCACTAAAAATATATTGACTTTTTAAATGTTTCTTAAAAATTAAGAATTCATTTATTAATACGGGTATTGTACACAATAATTATGCCTGTATGATGACCCTCAACTTAAGAGAAAAAATTTTCCAACCCCTATTAACCAACTAACAACTTAAGCTAACCCTTGTTTTCAAATAGCTTTTCTAAAGAGGACGTGCATCATGAATGAACTTACTAAAGACATCCTGATCGGCTTACTGTTTATTGCCGGAATATGCAGCTTTATCTCGGGACAATTTATTATCTCGACCGTGTTGTTCGCCAGTGCCGCTATTTTCAGCAACATTGCCAAAGTCAGCCCACTAAAAAGTTAGACTGTAACCCTTTAACAACCTCCTGGTGTTAGACCTTCAAGCAGCAACCCCTCATAGCTTCTGCTTGTTTTTTTACCCCTGACGCGACTTCGTGTTAGGGGTTTTTTTTGCCTACTGCTTAAAGGCGGAAAACTTCGCTTATACCGGTTCCTGCAAACCCAGGACATCCTGCATATCAAACAAGCCACGGTCTTTGTCAGCCAACCAAATAGCGGCTCTCACGGCTCCATTAGCAAAAGTCATACGGCTACTCGCCTTATGGGTAATCTCAAGACATTCGCCTTCATCGACAAACATGACGGTATGTTCGCCCACAATATCGCCCGCACGCACAGTGGAAAAACCAATGGTGGAAGCTTTACGCTCGCCGGTTATCCCTTGCCTACCGTAAACAGCGCATTCGTTCAGGTTACGGCCTAATGTTTTAGCAATGACTTCGCCCATACGCAATGCCGTTCCCGAAGGCGCATCTACCTTATGGCGATGGTGAGCCTCAATGATTTCAATATCCGAGTAGCTGCCCATGACTTTCGCCATTACTTCCAAAATTTTTAAGGCAAGATTCACTCCGACGCTCATGTTCGGCGCCATGACGATGGCTATTTCCTGGCCTACATCAAAAATTCGCTGCTTTTCAAGATCAGTAAAGCCAGTGGTGCCGATAACCATTTTTTTGCCATGGGTTCGGCATAACTCTAAAAATTCTAAAGAAGGCTCGGGGCGGGTAAAATCAACCAACACATCAAATTTATCCAGTGCTTGGGTTGGCTCTTCAAGTACTGAAACACCTATTAAACCCATTCCCGCCAACTCCCCCGCATCTCTGCCAACTGACGGACTTCCTGGTCTGGCAACGGCTGTTGTCAACCGCGCCTGTTCATTCAGCATCGAAGCTTTGATCAAAGCCAAACCCATCCGCCCAGGCACGCCCGCCACTGCTATCCTCACCATGAGCTACCCCGTCAGTTTGTCAAAAAACTCTCTCACACCGTCCATGAAGGAGTGCTCTTGAGGACTATGGTGCTTGCCGCCTCCGGTTAAAGATTCGCCTAATTTTTGCACCAACGCTTTTTGCTCTTTGGTCAGATTAACCGGAGTTTCCACCAAAACCTTACACAGCATATCCCCAACCGCGCCACCCCGCACCGGCTTAACTCCTTTGCCACGCAAGCGGAAGGTTTTGCCGGTTTGGGTTTCAGGCGGAATTTTCAGCATCACTTTGCCGTCGAGGGTGGGCACTTCTATGTCATCGCCCAAACAGGCGGTCACAAAACTGATAGGAACCTCGCAGTATAAATTGGCACCGTCACGGGTAAAAATGTCATGCTCTTTAACCCTAATTTCGATGTACAAATCGCCTGCCGGTGCCCCCCGCTCGCCGGCTTCGCCCTCGCCGGTCAGACGGATACGGTCGCCGGTATCAACGCCGGCGGGAATCTTGGCCGACAAGGTTTTGCTCTCTTGAACCCAGCCCTGCCCATGGCATTTGGTGCAAGGGTCTTTGATTTGTTTGCCGGTACCCCGGCAGGTGGGGCAGGTTTGTTGGACGGAAAAAAAACCTTGCTGCATTCGAACTTGACCGTGACCGTGGCAAGTCGGACAGATAACTGGCGAAGAGCCTTTTTTGGCGCCGGTGCCGGAACATTCTCTACACACCACCCGCACCGGGATACGAATTTTTTGCTCCGTTCCGGCAACGGCTTCTTCTAGGGTAATTTCCAGGTTGTAGCGTAGATCCGCCCCTTTCTGCGGCCCACTACGAGACCTGCCGCCGCCAAAAATGTCGCCAAAAACATCGCCAAAAATATCGCCGAGTCCCTCCGCACTGGAAAAACCGCCGCCGAACCCACCCGCCCCGCCCATGGCAGAATCCACACCCGCATGGCCGAACTGATCGTAAGCAGCTCTTTTTTTGGGATCCGATAAAATCTCGTAAGCTTCTTTAATTTTCTTAAAATTTTTCTCAGCTTCTTCAGAGTTATCTTTGTTCCGATCAGGATGGTACTTCATCGCCAAACGGCGATAAGCTTTTTTTATCTCCGCGTCGCTGGCGTTGCGCTCGACATCCAGCAATTTGTAAAAATCTTCTTTCGCTGCCATTGTTCGTTATTGGTTAGTCCTAGTTGATTTCAATAATAGGTCAGAAGCCCTACCATTGAAATCATCATGCGTTTTTAAATAAAAATAGCGCGACCCGGAAAAAACCGGACCGCGCTTTGTCGACGCTTTGGTGGTTACTTGTTATTGTCCTTCACTTCTTCAAATTCGGCATCCACCACGCCGTCATCGGCCGCTTTGCCGTGGCTTTCGCTGGCAGGAGCCTGCGCATCAGCGGCGCCTTGTTGGGCGTAAACCCGCTCGGCCAGCTTGCCGGCCACTTCGGTCAAGGTGTTGGTTTTGGCTTCGATTTCGGCTTTGTCGTCACCTTTAACGGCTTGTTTCAGTTCGTCGATGGCTTTTTCGATCGCGGTTTTTTCCGCCGCGTCAACGTTACCGTCGAGTTCCTTTAACGATTTTTCGGTGGCATGGATCATGCCGTCGGCATGGTTACGCGCCTGCACCAATTCATGCAATTTGCGGTCTTCGTCGGCATGGGCCTCGGCATCTTTGACCATGCGTTTGACTTCGTCTTCGGACAAACCGCTGGAAGCCTTAATAACGATGGACTGCTTTTTGCCGGTGGCCTTGTCTTTGGCCGACACATTCAAAATGCCGTTGGCGTCGATGTCGAACGAAACCTCAATTTGCGGGATACCCCGAGGTGCCGACGGGATGTTGGCCAAGTCAAACCGCCCTAGAGATTTGTTGGCCGCAGCCATTTCCCGCTCGCCCTGCAAGACATGGATGGTCACGGCGGTTTGGTTGTCATCGGCAGTTGAGAACACTTGCGCGGCATTGGTGGGGATGGTGGTGTTTTTTTCGATCAGCTTGGTCATCACGCCGCCCAAGGTTTCGATACCTAACGACAGCGGAATCACATCCAGCAACAACACGTCCTTGACATCTCCGCCCAAAACACCGGCTTGAATGGCCGCACCCAAGGCCACCGCTTCGTCCGGGTTGACGTCTTTGCGCGGTTCCCGGCCAAAGATAGCCTTCACCATTTCTTGCACTTTCGGCATACGAGTCTGGCCGCCGACCAAAATCACGTCGTTAATTTCTGACGCGCTCAAACCAGCGTCTTTCAAGGCCATCTCGCAAGGGCCTTTGGTGCGGTTAATCAGCTCTTCAACCAGTGACTCTAATTTGGCACGGGTCAATTTGATGTTCAAATGCTTAGGCCCTGAGGCATCAGCGGTGATGTAGGGCAGATTGACATCGGTTTGTTGGTTGGATGACAGTTCAATCTTGGCTTTTTCCGCCGATTCCTTCAGACGCTGCAACGCCAATGGGTCGTTGTGCAAATCCACGCCCGTGTCTTTTTTGAACTCAGCCACCAGGTATTCAATAATACGAGCGTCGAAATCTTCACCGCCTAAAAAGGTGTCGCCGTTGGTGGACAACACTTCAAACTGGTGTTCGCCTTCGATTTCGGCGATTTCGATAATGGAAATATCGAACGTGCCGCCACCTAAGTCGTACACGGCGATTTTGGTGTCGCCCTTAGGCTTGTCCATGCCGAACGCCAACGCCGAGGCGGTCGGCTCGTTGATGATACGCTTGACTTCCAGGCCGGCGATGCGGCCGGCGTCTTTGGTGGCTTGGCGCTGGGAATCGTTGAAATAAGCCGGTACGGTGATGACCGCTTCGGTCACTTCCTCGCCCAAATAGGCTTCGGCATCTTTTTTCAACTTCATCAACACGCGGGCGGAAATTTCCGGGGCGGCCATTTTTTTGCCATGCACTTCCACCCAGGCGTCACCGTTTTCGGCCTCGACGATATTGTATGGCACCATTTTGATGTCTTTTTGCACGACATCGTCCTTAAAGCGGCGGCCGATCAGGCGCTTGATGGCAAACAAGGTGTTTTGGGGGTTGGTGACGGCCTGGCGCTTGGCCGATTGGCCGACCAGCACTTCGTTGTCGCCGGTGAAGGCAATGATCGACGGGGTGGTACGCGCGCCTTCGCTGTTTTCGATCACCTTTGCCACGCCGTTTTCTAAAACGGCCACGCAGGAGTTGGTGGTCCCTAAATCGATTCCGATAATTTTTGCCATTGCATGTCTCCAGGCTTGATTTATAGTGTTAATGATTGTGCCGATATGAGGCTATTCGCTAGGATTTCAAGCCTGCCCATCTGCGGCTTTGGCTACGACCACCAAGGCCGGGCGCAACAGCCGCCCATGCAGCAAAAAACCGCTTTGGAACACGTTGACGACGGTGTTTGGCTCAGCACCCTCCACCGGCTGCATGGCCATGGCTTGGTGGTGTTCGGCGTTGAAGACTTCACCCAAGGGATTGATTTCGACGATGTTGAATTTGGCAAAAGCCGCTTGCAGTTGTTTTAGCGTCAGCTCACTGCCTTCGCGGAATTTTTGCACCTGTTCGCTATCGCCCGTCGCCGCCTGCAAACCCAAGACCAAGCTGTCCAACACCGGCAGCAATTCTTTGGCAAAACCGGTCAGGGCAAATTTATGGGTATCTTCCAAGTCTTTTTGCACCCGGCGTTTTAGGTTTTCCATTTCCGCTTGTGCGCGCAAGGCTTTGTCCCAGTTTTCATGGGCCTTTTGTTTGACCTCCGCCAATTCATTTTTCAGCTCTGCAATCGTGTATTCGTGCTCGCCAACCTCGGTGTGTTGCCCTTCCGGATCCGAGGACGCATCCTGGGACGTTTGGTCCGGTTTCAGCCCTTCGTCCGGTTCGGCTTGCGCCGTATCATCCCACCCCGCCTGTTCCGGCACCACCGTGGTTTCTGCAATTGCTGCGTCAGGTGTTTCCTGATTTTTTTCCATAACTTTGACCTTAAAAAATTTATTGGGTTAGCGATTAAAAGGGGTTCACTGCCGCGCCAAGCCCATAACATGGGTTAGCGGCCGTCAAGATTCGCCCGGCACAAGGCCTTAAGTTTTGGGCTACTTCTTTGGGCTCACGTTGGGGATAGGCATTTCGGATTCAAGGCCGCGCCCAATAATTTTGCAGTCACATCAACGAAAGGAATGATTTTTTGGTAATTCATCCGGGTCGGGCCGATCACGCCCAAGACACCCACCACCCGGTTGCTAACCGAATAAGAGGAGGTCACCAAACTGCAATGCCGAAATTCTTGATAACCCGATTCTTCGCCGATGAAAATCTGCACGCCCTGAACTTGCATACACTGATCCAGCAAATGGATCACCGCCTGCTTTTGGCTAAAAGCCTCAAACAACTGTTTGAGCCTGTCCATATCTGACAATTCGGACACACCCATTAAATTGGTTTCACCCGCCAAGACAAAATCATCCTGGCTGCCGTCTTCATTAAAAACCAATTTGGCCATGGCGATGGCATCGAGCATGCTTTGGTTGATGCAGTCTTGGGTGTCTTGCAAATCTTTGAGAACCGATTCCCTAATCGCTGCCAGGCTTTGTCCGCAGTACACGGAATTTAAATAGTTGGCAGCGCATTGCAGTTCGGCTTGGCTGAAGGTGCGCGAGGTGTGGATGATGCGGTTGTGGACCTCTTGTTCATTGGTGACAAAAATCACCAACACCCGGGTGTTGGACAAAGGCAGAAACTCGATCTGCCGAAAATTGATTGTTTCCCGCTTAGGCAAAGTCACTACACCCGCCATTTGGGTTAGCTCCGCCAATAACCGGGAGGTGCAACCGATAATTTGACCACTGTCCTCGGTAACTTGCAAACCTCTATGCAAGCGCGACAAGTCTTGCTCATCCAGCGGTCTCACGGTCAACAAACTGTCAACAAATAGCCGGTAGCCACTCGCGGTAGGCACTCTACCTGCGGAGGTATGCGGGGAACACACCAAACCCAAATCCTCCAGGTCCGACATGACGTTACGAACGGTAGCCGGGCTAAGATTTAGCTCGGAATCTTTCGACAACACCCTAGAACCCACCGGCTGACCGTCGCTTATATAGCGCTCGACCAGCGTTTTCAAGAGCTGCAAGGAACGCTCATTTAAAGCAAATTGGTTTTTAGCCACGATCGCACCCTCGCCGAAAAAACTGGCACTCTAAGCAGGGGAGTGCTAACACACGAAGGTACCAATTCAAGCCCCTGTTGTCAACCAAACTCACCCATTGAAAACGATTACTCACCCGGCTTGTGGGCACAGTCGTTAGCGCTTAGCATCTTTAGTTTACTTTTTTTCCTTAAGGTTATAGGCGGCGAGCTGCTCGGGCGTGGCTTCTTTTTGATAACTGTTTTTCCATTGCTCGTAGGGCATCCCGTAGATAATTTCCCTAGCTTGTTCGTAATCGACTGCTTGCCCGCGTGCGCTTGCCGCCGCCGCATACCATTTAGCTAGACAATTGCGGCAAAAATCCGCCACAATCATCAGCTCGATGTTTTGCACCTCGGTGTGCTGCTGCAAATGCTCGAGCAAGCGGCGAAAGGCCGCCGCTTCCAGTTCAGTTTGTAAATTTTCTGCCATAACCCCTCCAAATCGGCCCATTCTAGCAAGAAACCTTTTGGCAAACATGTACAACGCCAAGCGAAAATTTTACAATAGCCAACCCTCTTCACTGTAGCTTGGTTTGGGGCTTCCTAAGCCTTAACCATTCTCAACCTGAAATACCATGAAGCAAGTTTTTGAATTTTTCCCTATCGTTCTGTTTTTCGTGGCTTACAAGTTCTACGACATCTATGTGGCGACAGCCGTGGTAATGGCGGCTACCCTAGCTCAAGTAGCTTATAGCTGGCTAAGATACCGAAAAGTGGATTCCATGCAATGGATAACACTAATTTTAGTCGCGGTAATGGGCGGCTTAACGCTTTATTTGCAGAATGAAGAATTCATCAAATGGAAGCTGTCCATCATCGAATGGCTGTTCGGTGCCGCCTTCTTCGGCAGTCATTTTATTGGCAAAAAAACTTTTATTGAACGCATGATGTCGGCCAACTTAACCTTGCCGAAAGTCATATGGAACCGCTTGAATTTAATGTGGGGCAGCTTTTTCACCAGCATTGGCTTCGTTAACTTATACGTCATGTACCACTTCAGCACCGACGATTGGGTCAATTTCAAAACTTTTGGCGTACCCGGACTGATGGTTATTTTTATCGCCCTGCAAATAGCGTATTTGTACAAATACGTCCCCGAAACCGAGGAATAAATCGTGTTGTATGCCATCATTGCCGAGGATGCGCCTGATAGCTTGGCGCGGCGGCTAGATGTACGCCCGGCCCATATCGAACGCCTGCAAGCACTGCAAAACCAAGGCCGCCTGTTGCTGGCAGGCCCGCATCCCATACTCGACACCGAGCACCCCGGATCAGCCGGCTTTAGCGGCAGCCTGATCGTCGCCGAATTTAACAGCCTCGAAGAGGCCGAACAATGGGCCGGGGCCGACCCGTATGTCACTGCGCGGGTATACACTAAAGTACTCGTTAAACCTTTCAAAAAAACCTTTCCCCAATGACCGCCGAACACATTAAAAAAATACTGACCGAAGCTTTCACGCCAGAATTTCTGGAGCTCCTCGACAACAGCGCCGATCATGCTGGCCATGCGGGCGCCAGAAGCGGTGGCGGCCATTACCATGTCACCCTCGTCGCCGAGGCGTTCACCGGCAAATCCTTGGTGCAGCGCCACCAAATGGTCTACAAAGCCCTAGGCGACCTCATGAAAGAACAAATTCACGCCTTAGGCATTAATGCCCTTTCCCCCTCTGAAAACACTAAAGGAAACTTAAGCAAATGAAAACAGCCATTATCCCCTTTTTAGTTGCAGGTGCCGTCCTGGTATCCGGATGCGACAAAAACGACAGCACTGCCCCGGCCGTCAAAAGAGAAGACGCCGTCGCGTCTGTCAACAGCACTTACATCTCAAAGACCACCTTAGAAAATTTACAGAAAGAGCTGGCGGCGCGCGGGCAAGGCCAGGAGATACCAAAGGATAAAATTCTCGAAGAACTGATCCAGCGGGAAATTTTAGTGCAGGCGGCCCTAAAACAGAATTTGCACCAATCCCCTGAAGTCCTGCAACGGCTTGAGGAAACCAAAAAAACCTTGCTGACTCAAGCATTCGTACAAGATTTCATCAAAAATAATCCCGTTACTGACGCGGAAATAAAAGCCGAATACGATAAAGAATTTGGCGGCAGCAAAAATATCGAATACAAAGCCCGTCACATTTTGGTTAAAACCGAAGCCGAAGCAAAAAAAATCATTGCTGAACTGGACAAAGGCGCAGATTTTGCCAAATTAGCCAACAAGTACTCATTGGATGGTAAAGAAACGCAAAACGGCGGCGACCTCGGTTGGTTTTCGGCCAACCAAATGGTCGAACCCTTTTCCAAAGCTGTCAGTGCCTTAGAAAAAGGCCACTACACAAAAACCCCGGTACAAACTCAATTCGGCTGGCATGTGATTTTACGCGAAGATTCCCGCATCCAAACACCGCCTCCGCTGGAAGCCGTAAAAGACCAGCTGATCCCGTTCCTGCAACGCAAAAAAGTCCAGGAAATGCTGGAGCAAAAACGCAAAGAAGCCAAAGTCGAGATTCTAGTGCCGCTGACGGCTGAAAAACCGGTCGCTGAGAAAGCTGAGCCAAAACCCAGCCAAGCCCCTGGACTTGAAGAAGCCGCAGGAGCAGAAGCCGACGTAGAAGCAGAAACCGACGTAGGAGCAGAAGCCGAGAGCCACCACCCTGCGGTGGATGAGGCAGTGGATGAAGAAGCTCCAAAAACAGAGGTAAAAAAAGACAAACCCCATCCCTGAAGCTCACAATAGCAAGAAAATGCGGGGAGGAAAAAGGGCGGTCGGCTACGCCGCTCTTTTCCAAACCCAAGCTTGCCGGCTAAGCTTTTTTTTCCAAATAAACCATGACCAACTGCACACTGCGTTCACCCCGGTATTCATTAACATCCAACCTGTACGCGGCAACAACCTCTCTTACACCCAGCCACTGTTCCGGCTGGCCAATAAAAAATGCAATCGCATCCAACAACCGCTGCCCACCGGCCTGTCGCAACACCAGCTTTAAATGGTGCTGGCCGACAATGCGTGATTGCATCACCTCAAACTGGCCATGAAAAACAGGTTCGGGAAACCCCTGTCCCCAAACGCCCACCTGCCGCAGCAAATCCGCCACCGACAAATCCAACTCTTGCTCGCACAGCACTCCGTCAGACCAAATTTTTTGCTCCAAATCAATGCCTGTCAAACGCCTGCCAACCATCTCGTCAAACGCCAAAGCAAACGCCGGATAATCGCGCAAAGCCAAGCTTAACCCGGCAGCCATGGCATGGCCGCCAAATTTACTTAACAGTTTTGGATGCACTGCGGCAATATCGCTTAAAACATCCCGGATATGCACACCCGGAATGGAACGTGCCGATCCCTTAAGCCACCCCTCCCCTGCCTGGGCAAAGGCGATGACCGGTCTGTGCAGCCTATCTTTAATGCGGGCCGCCAAAATACCAATCACCCCCTGATGCCAGTCCTGGTCGAACAAACACACGCCAGACGGCAGATGGGCCGTGTGCAACGCCTGCATCTGTGCCAACAAAGCCTGCGCCTGATGCTGCATTCCCCCTTCAATTTCCTGTCTATCTTTGTTCAAATCATCAAGCTGTACGGCTAGGTTTTTTGCCAAAACCGGATCATCCGTCAACAAACACTGAATGCCCAAGGCCATATCGTCCAGACGCCCTGCGGCATTCAACCGAGGTCCTAAAGAAAAACCTAAATCCGTTGCAGAAAGTGTTGAGTTCTTTTTCCCCGCCACTTCGATTAATGCCTGAATGCCCACGGCCCCCTGGCCCATGCGTATACGCAATAAGCCCTGGTAAACCAAAATCCGGTTAACCTCATCCAAGATCACCACATCAGCGACCGTCCCTAAAGCCACATAATCCAATAGCTGCCCCAAGTTGGGTTGCGGGATTTTTTTTTCCGCAAACCAACCGGTTTCCCTAAGGCGCATTCTTAATGCGATCAAGACATAAAACATCACGCCCACGCCAGCCAACGCCCTGCTAGGAAAGCGGTCGTCTGGCAGATTCGGGTTTACCATAGCCGCCGCATTCGGCAAGGTTTTCCCCGGCAAATGGTGGTCTGTCACCAGCACCTTAATGCCCGCCCGGTTCGCCGCATCGACACCTTCGACACTGGAAATGCCATTGTCAACTGTGATAATCACATCGGGCCGTCGTTGTTTCACCAACTCGACAATCTCAGGGGTCAGGCCGTAACCGTATTCAAAGCGGTTGGGCACAACAAAATCAACATGCCGAACACCCAACAATTGCAGGCCTTTTACGGCCAGGGCGCAACCGGTCGCCCCGTCGGCATCAAAGTCTGCTACCACACAAATTTTTTGCCCTAATTTGATAGCCGCCAGCAATTCGCCCACCATAACTTCCATGCCGCCTAGCAGCCACGGTGACGGCAAACGGGCGAGAGAGTAGTCCAGCTCATCGTTGGAGACCACCCCCCTAGCGGCAAAAATACGCGCCAACAGCGGATGCAACGATGCCAATCGGTCGGTTTTTTTTGCCGGCCTAACAACGATGGCTTTTTTCACGTCCTGGTAATACATAACACATTCCAATAAAATCTGGCCAAAAGCCGGTTTTTAATTGGCCGATTGTGGGGGGGGCAGGCACTGATGGCACCGGGCTTGCGTCATTTCGCATACCCGCGTTAGGAAGAGAAAAAAGGCAATAACCGCATTGTTTAAGCAGCCGTGCAATACGGTTAGCCGGAAGTTTCACGGCTGTGCACGGATTCCGCTGCCAGACCCTGGCAACAGAAAACGCTAGCGCGTAGCGGTATCGTCAAAAACACCCTTAGCCGCTTGCAGATGCCATTGTGGACTCCGCCCTGACGGCAACACGATGGCGCCTTTAGCCGCAGTAATGTGCAAAAGCCCTTGAAAATCCACCGGCACCGTCAACTCAAGCTGGCCTTCAATGTCCGTAAACAACCCTGTTGTAGCCAGAGTAAAAATTTGGTTTTCGGGTTGGTAAACCCCTGCTACCGTGCTGGTTGGAAAGCCAAAGCCCTTAAATTTCAAGCGTATATGTGCAGAACCGCCAACCTGAGCACTGCGTTTTATTACCACATCGCCAACGTCTGCCTGGATGATCAAAGCCGTGCCAGATTGCTGTCCAGGCAACGGAACCTGCAACACCCGCTCGGTTTTATGGGGCGTAGCCAAGGATGCAGCCAGACTCAGCACAACAGCCAGTCCAACAAAAAGCCAAGAGCGCACTGGTTTTGACAAATTATGCCAATAGTCCAGCAAAAAAAACTCTGTTACCTCGGTGTCCGGCTTTTCTTCCCAGCGGCCTACCAAGGGCTGGTAGATCACGGCACAGACCGCATAGGTAAAGATGCCGCTCCAAAACACATCGGATAAAAAATGTCCGCCCGCCGCCATCCGCCCAACGCCTACCAAAACACCCAAAACTATGGCAAAAACCAGCAGACCGCCGGCCAACAGCGGTTTTTTGCGGCGGGTTAAAAAGTAAAACACACAAACCAAGTAGCCCACGCTGCAATGCCCGCAGGGAAACGACTTGCCTTCAGAACCTGGCATACCCGGCGGCTGGTAAGTCAAATGTCCCTGGAACTGTTCAATCTGGCGGGGTCGAGGCCGCCCGTAGTGATCCTTGAAAATACCATTGACCACTAAACCCGGTCCCAAAATTATGCTAAAAAGCACAAACAACGCCATGCGCCGGATGCGCTTAGCATTCGCTCGGTCGCCGTAAAAAGCCAAAACCCCCAAACAACCTAAGAGCAAGGCATTGGCCAAAATCGGGATGGCCTTGTACAAAACCAACCACAAGCCGCGCTGTTCTTCCGGCCAAAAATTTTGGGCGTTGCCCGGGTGAAAAAAAACCCCCGCTGCCCAAATATCTAAGTCTGTAAGCCAAAATGGCACGGTCAAAGCGGTGGCAACAACAGCCAAAATCAGCCCTTCAATCCGGGCTTGGCGAGTGTCAATTTGGGAGTGTGCAATAGGGTTCATGGCCATGCGTGTGAAATTAATGAGGGTACCCGCCGACACCGACTGCCTGAAACGCTACGCTTAACGTAAGCGCATGGCCTATTCTGGCTTTAGTTCCCGCCGCAGTAGGTTTTGTACGGCGGCCAGCGGCGGCAGGCCCTGGTACAGTACCTGGTAGGTCTGTTCAGTAATGGGCATGTCGATGCCGTGTTGCCGGGCCAAATGCCGGGTTTCGCGGGCGGCGACGACGCCTTCGATTTCCTGGCCGATGTCAGCGATCGCTTGAGCGAGGGGTTGACCCTTGCCTAAAGCCAAACCAAGCCGGCGGTTGCGGGACTGATTGTCGGTGCACGTCAAAATCAAATCACCCAAGCCGGCTAAGCCCATAAACGTTTCTTGCCTGCCACCCAGTTTAATGCCGAGCCGGATAATTTCACTCAAACCACGCGTAATTAACGCGGCGCGCGTGTTGGCACCAAACCCTAAACCATCGGCTATGCCTGCGGCGATAGCTAAAACGTTTTTAACCGCACCGCCCACTTCCACGCCAATCAAGTCGGTGCTGGTGTAGATACGAAAATGGGCATTGTGCAACAGTCCGGCGAGTTGTCCTGCAAACCCGGCATCGCCGGAAGCCACAGTAATGGCGGTGGGTAAGCCTGCGGCTACTTCATGGGCGAAAGAGGGACCAGAAAGAATGGCGACGGCGGTTTGCTCGGAAAAGCAGTCGGCCACGATTTGATGCAGCAACTGCCCGCCATTTGGGTTAAATCCCTTGGTTGCCCAAGCAATTTTTGCGTCTTGAGGCAGATAAGGCTTAATGGCTTCCAGTGTGGACTGAAACGCATGGCTGGGCACACAAACCAGTAAAACAGGGGAAAACACGGCTGCCTCGGCCAAATCGGCGGTGACCGCTAACGGTTCAGGGAAAGCATGGCCGGGCAAATAGCGGCGGTTTTCCCGTTGCCGCGCCAAGTGTTCCATCTGGTCGGGCTTATGCCCCCAAAGCAAGACATGGCAACCGTTGCGGGCTGCCAAAATGGCCAGTGCCGTACCCCAAGACCCGGCTCCAAGCAGGGCTATCTTGTGCACCACGAACGCCTGACTTAGTTAAGGGTGGGTTTAGCTTGGGCTTGCTCGGCGGATTGTTGTTGCATGTGCTGAGCATAAAGCACGTCGAAGTTGACGGGGGCCAACAACAACTGCGGAAAGCCACCCCGTGTCACTAAATCAGAAACGGTCTCGCGGGCATAGGGAAACAAAATGTTAGGGCAGAAACTGCCCAGCATGGGCCCTAATTCTTGGTCATCAAAACCCGTCAAAGCAAACACTCCAGATTGCTTAACCTCCACTAAATAGGCGATTTTTTCTGCCACCTTCACCGTAAGAGTCGCCGTCAAGGTGACTTCATAAAAGCCGCCGTCCTGTACGGTGGTGACATGGGTGCCTAGGTTAAAATCAACGGCAGGTTCCCATTTTTCGGTGAAGATGGCCGGAGAATTGGGCGTTTCGAAGGACAAATCTTTGGTATAGATTTTTTGAATGGAAAATTGCTTTTCAGTATTGACGGGTTCGGCCATGGCGTATTGGTTAGCGGTTAAAGGTTAAAGGTTTAGGAAATGATGTGGCTTTGCTGTTATGCGTTGGCTTTTTTTGTTGATTTGATAGGAAGTTTGTAGTCATTTTCCCACGCCTGCATACCACCAGTGATGACAAACACCTGCTCAAAGCCTGCCTTGGTCAAAAGACGTCCGGCAGTGGCCGAGTGTGACCCGGTTTCGCAGACAACTAAAACGGGCTTGGTCTTGTTTTCGGCCAGACTGGGCAATTGTGTAGCCAGCGTTGTCAAAGGGACGTTGACGGCCTGCTCAATATGCTTTTTCTTAAAGCCAGCCGCCTCCTGCACGTCAATGACTGCAATATCCCCCTGGTTAATTTTAGCCACTGCCTGCAACGGCGAAATGGACTTAAACTTTTTAAAGGCGGTCTCGATTAAATCCTGCACGAGCAAATAAGAGACCACCAACAAGGCCAACGACAAAATGTAGTGGTTTAGGGCGAATTCCAGGTAACGTTCCATAGCGTGGTTATTCAAGCAGGCAATTTTACGGTTTGGTTAATGATGGCGATGGCAAAAAACATCCCGCATCATCTCAATAAGCTGCAACACCCGTTTGTCGTCGATGTAATAAAAGACGCGGTTGGCTTTTTTGTTGCGGCCGAGGATATTTTTTTCTCTAAGGATGGACAAATGCTGCGATACGTTGCTTTGGCTAGTGCCTACCTGCTCAACAATACCCTGCACACTGACCGCTTTGTTGCCTAAAACACACAGTATTTTCAGCCGCAACGGGTGCGACATGGCTTTCAGCGACTTAGCTGCCTTAGCGATGTCGGCATCGTCATACAATGCCAAAGGTTGTTCGTTTGTGTCCATTTGCAGTCGTTATCCCTAAAATCTCATACAGTACCGAAAAGCGGAAGTGATGCTGGTAAGAATTTACCCGCAACGGTTAACAAGATGAGGATAGTGTTACTATAATACCAAGCTTTTTTGCGCTGGGCATTGTACCCGATTTTAAAGCCTCTGTAATCGCCAATGCGCAGCGTGTGGGCAATTTTTACGCAAGACCTACCCTGTGGGCAGCCGGTTTGGCACCTAAAGCGTACACGGCAGCCTGGAAACTGGGCCGGCATAGCCCCGTCACCGCAGCCTAGGTACAAACCCGCGCCGCATGGTTAGGCGGCTTGCCATCTGGATCCACCCTGGAGAATTTCGATTATGTTGAACCGCCCTAAGCCCCTTGTGTTGTTAATCCTTGATGGTTTTGGTTATTCCACCGCGCAAGAAAACAACGCCGTTGCTCTAGCCCATACTCCTTGCTGGGATCGACTGCAAACAGAATACCCGATGACCTTGTTGAACTGCTCAGGCCACGTTGTAGGACTGCCTGACGGCCAAATGGGCAATTCCGAAGTCGGACACATTCACATCGGTTCTGGCCGGTACACGCCGCAGGATTTCACTCGCGTCAATGATGCCATCAAAGAGGGCAGTTTTTACCGCAATCCAGCACTTAGCAAAGCCATCGACTTGGCAAAAAATAACGGCAAGGCTCTGCATATTATGGGCTTGCTGTCCCCTGGCGGGGTTCACAGCCATGAGCTGCAAATTATCGCTTTGGTGGAAATGGCGGCCCAACGCGGCTTGAAAAGCATTTACTTGCATGCTTTTTTAGATGGCCGGGATGTGCCGCCGAAAAGTGCCACTGCCTCGCTGGCTCTATTAGACGCCACTTTTGCCCGGTTGGGCGTGGGCCGCACCGTATCGATTTGCGGTCGTTTTTATGCCATGGACCGAGACCAACGCTGGGAACGGGTGCAACCTGCCTACGACCTGATCGCCCAAGGCCTTGGCCAGTTTACCGCGCCTTCCGCCCTAGATGGCTTAGCAGCCGCCTATAACCGTGGCGAAACCGACGAGTTTGTGGCTCCCACCGCAATTTTAACCGCAGACGGTCACAACCTAGCGCTAGACCCCGGTGATTCGGTTGTATTCATGAACTTTCGTGCCGACCGTGCTCGGGAAATTTCACAAGCTCTAACGGCGACCGATTTTGATTATTTTGAACGCGGTTGTGCGCCCCATCCGGGCTATTTTTGCACGCTCACCCAATACCACGAGAATTTTACATACGAGCTGGCATTTCCCGCCATCGACCTTAAAAACAGTTTGGGCGAAGTGCTATCCAACCTAGGCATGACTCAGTTACGGCTGGCCGAAACCGAAAAATACGCCCATGTGACGTTTTTCCTCAATGGCGGCATGGACACTCCGTTTCCTGGTGAAGACCGCATCCTAGTACCCTCGCCCACCGTCAAAACTTACGATCTGCAACCGGAAATGAGTCTGCCGGAAGTCACCCGCCATTTGCTCGACGCTATCACGAGCGGTCGCTACGATTTGATCATCTGCAACTTTGCCAATTGCGACATGGTCGGCCATACCGGGGTATTGCCCGCCGCCATTCAAGCCGTCGAAGCCGTCGACCTGGCTTTACAACGCACTACCGACGCCCTGCTAAAAACGGGCGGGCAAATGCTAGTGACCGCCGACCACGGCAACATCGAACAAATGGCGGACAAAACCACTGGGCAAGCCCACACCGCCCACACTACCAACCCAGTACCACTGATCCATATCGGCGGGTGTCGGCCATTGGCAGAAGGCGGCAACCTGTCCGACCTAGCCCCCACTCTGCTGGACATACTGGGCATCAGCAAACCCTTGGAAATGGACGGCCGCTCCCTAATCAGGCCGGCTTAACTGTTTGGTCGGCAAACCGAGCACCTGCCTGCTGCTGGGCCTGTGGGCGTTACTGAGCGTCAGCCAACACAGCCAAGCCGAAACCGCAGGCCTCCCCCCAGCCAACGGCGTATCGCTCAAGCAACAGCAAAGCGCGATAGCCGACTTGCTAGGTGAGGCTGAACGACGCCACGGCGAGGCTGCCGCTGCATTGTTTGCCCTGCAAGCCCAAATGGCCGAAACAGAGCGACAAATGAACGCCATCAGGAAAGAAGCCAAGCAACTGGAAAACACCCTTGAAGAACAACGAAAAATTTTAGCGGCGGAACTGAAAGCCGCCTACAAAATGGGCCGACAAGGGCACTTAAAATTATTACTGAACCAAAAAGACCCGGCCTTATCGACACGCATGTTGCGGTATTATCATTACCTACTCCAGGAACGGATTAACACCATTGAGGCAACGCAAAAACTAGCGGCGGCGTTGGCTGCCAAAAACCAACAAATCCAGCAACAAAACACAAAATTAGCCAAACTCTGGACGCAAAAAAAAAATGAACAAGACACTCTGGCCGAAGCCAAGGCGCAGCGCAACACAGTGCTGGGTGGCTTGGCCGGACTGGACCGACAAGAACAGCTTCGGCAACTTAAGCACGGCGAAACCGTCTTAAAAAAGCTTCTGGATAGCTTGCCAGATCCTGATCTTATTGACGCCGAAGCAGTAGCCGCTAATACAGAAGCAGTCGCGGCGATGCCGACCGCCGTGCCGCGCGCGGCCAAGTTTTCCGCCCTGAAAGGACGGTTGCGCTGGCCGGCCCAAGGCCGCGTAGCCTATAAATTTGGCAGCCCTCGCTTGGAAACGGTTTGGGATGGAATTTTGATTGCGGCCCCGGAAGGAACTGAGGTCCATGCCGTAGCCGACGGCAAGGTAGTGTTCGCCAACTGGCTCAAAGGCTATGGTCATTTGCTGATTTTAGAACACGATTCCGACTACATGACTTTGTACGCCTTCAACCAAGGCCTGTTCAAGCGCAAAAACGAAACCGTGCACAGCGGCGAAGTAATCGCCGCTGTCGGCCAAAGCGGCGGCCGCAATCAACCCGGTCTTTACTTTTCCATTCGCAAACACGGTGTAGCGATTGACCCGGCACCGTGGTGGAAAAAATAAGCGGCAAAAAGTACCCGTTATACAACCGATTTGTAAGATAATACAACGCATTGAAATTCATTGAATTTGGAGTTTAAAGGCACATGCACAACAAAAAAACGATTCTGATTTTGTCCTTAGGATTTATCTTAGGTGTCTTCATGAGCACTTGCGGGAGTGTCCTGGCAGAAAAAGACTATGGCACGAAAGTAGAATCTGACACCCTGCCTTTCGAGGAGCTGCGTGCTTTTACCGAAGTTTTTGGGCGCATAAAACGGGATTACGTCGAACCCGTTTCTGACCAAAAACTCTTAGAAGATGCCATCCGTGGCATGTTGGCCGGTCTGGACCCGCACTCGAGCTACCTGGTTGCGGATGAATTCCAAGAGTTGAAAGAAGGCACCACCGGCCAATTTGGCGGTTTAGGCATTGAAGTCACCATGGAAAACGGGTTTATCAAAGTGGTGTCCCCCATTGATGACACTCCGGCGCAAAAAGCCGGGGTACGCTCTGGTGACTTAATCATCCGACTGGACGAAAAGCCCGTTAAAGGCATAAGCCTGAACGATGCGGTCAAAACCATGCGCGGCGAACCGGGCAGTAAAATCGAACTGACTGTCGTCCGCGAAGGGGCAGAAGCCCCGCTAAAATTCACCCTGACCCGCGCCATCATTAAAGTCAAAAGCGTCAGAAGCCGCACTTTAGAACCGGGGTACGGCTATGTCCGCATCAGCAGCTTCCAGTCCGGAACCGGCGACAGCTTAGAGGAGGCATTGGCCGCCTTGAAAAAAGAAAATACCGGCCAATTGAAAGGCATCATCCTGGACTTAAGAAACAACCCGGGTGGCGTCTTAGATGCCGCCGTTAAGGTCAGCGACACCTTCCTTAGAAGCGGCCTTATCGTGTACACCGAAGGCCGCATTGAAAACTCTGAAATGCGCTTTAGTGCCACACCAGATGACCTGTTAAATGACGCACCGATAGTGGTACTCATCAACGCCGGTTCCGCTTCGGCATCGGAAATTGTCGCTGGGGCGTTGCAAGACCACAAACGGGCCATCATCATGGGCGAAAAATCGTTTGGCAAGGGTTCCGTACAAACGATTCTGCCCACTGATAACGGCTCCGCCATCAAGCTCACCACTGCCCGTTACTTTACTCCATCCGGCCGTTCCATCCAGGCCGAAGGCATAGAACCGGACATCCGCCTAGCCCACTTAAAGCTAGAAGCCGCCGAAAACCTTAACTTTGCCCCCATCAAAGAGGCAGACTTGTCTGGACATTTGCAAAATGGCAAGACAGTATCTCCTGCTAAAAGCGGCGCACGGACCGAAGGCGATACCGATAAAGACAATTTAATCAAAGACTTTGCCTTGCACGAAGCCTTTAACTTGCTAAAAGGCATCAGCATCGTCAAAAGCCGGTGATAGTGGCTTTTTAGCAAAAAGCGAGCCGGGCGATGGTCAAACCAAGCGCCCGGCTCACTCCTTAAACCCTTATGACCGGTTGCCCTTATGACTTGGCTAACAGAAACCATCGGCTATGTAGCCGCCGCCTTAACCACCGCATCCTTCCTGCCTCAAGCCATCTTAACCCTGCGCACCCGCGACACCGCCGCCCTATCGCTCACCATGTACAGTTTGTTCACGCTAGGCGTGCTGTGCTGGTTGGTTTACGGTATTTTTATTGGCAACACCATCATCATCGTGGCCAATGTGATCACATTCGTATTAGCTGCCTCCATCTTGGCCGTCAAAATCTACAACTGTTTTTCCAAGCCCCGATAACCCGGTTTAACCAGACACCACCGGCTCCAACCCACGGAACAAACACACTGATGACCCCTAAAAAAGTCACCCTAACCCAGTTTATCATCCAGCAACAACGTGGCTTGCCGGATGCGTCGGGCACCTTCACTATTCTTTTGAACAACATCGTCACCGCTTGCAAACAAATCGCCCAACAGGTCAATAAGGGGCAACTGATTGACGTGCTCGGCAGTGCCGAATCGGAAAACGTGCAAGGCGAAGTGCAAAAGAAGCTGGACCTCATCACCCATGACATCCTGGTCAACGCCTTAAACTGGACCGGGCAGTTGGCCGGCATGGCGTCGGAAGAAATTGACGGGCTGATCCCGATCCCACCGCAATACCCTAAGGGCAAATACCTAGCCTTGTTCGACCCGCTGGACGGTTCCTCGAACATCGACATCAACTTGGCGGTGGGGACTATTTTCTCCATCCTGCGTTGCCGCGAGGGCATCGAGCCGGATCTGGAAGACTTTTTGCGCAAGGGGATTGAGCAGGTTTGCGCCGGTTTTGTGCTGTACGGGCCTTCCACCATGATGGTATTGACCACCGGCCACGGCGTGAACGGTTTTACCCTGGATCAGGAAATCGGCGAGTTCATCCTCACCCATCCGAACATGAACATCCCCGAGGATACCACCGAGTTCGCCATTAACATTTCCAACCAACGATTTTGGGAAGTGCCAGTGCAACGGTATATTGACGAATGCCTGCAAGGCACGGAAGGGGTGCGCGGCAAAGACTTCAACATGCGCTGGGTGGCCTCGCTGGTCGCCGACGTTTACCGTATCTTGACCCGGGGCGGCGTGTTCCTGTACCCGCTGGATAGCCGTGACCCCACTAAACCGGCCAAACTGCGCCTGATGTACGAGGCCAACCCCATGGCTTTTATCGTCGAACAAGCGGGTGGCGCCTGCATTACCGGGCGGGAGCGGATTTTGGAACTCAAACCCACCGCCATCCATGAACGGGTGCCGGTGATTTTAGGCTCAAAAAGTGAAGTCGAGCGGATTGCCGCCTACCATCTGCAATACGACCAAGGCCAATAGCTAACACTTCAGCATTCTTAACTGTTCAGGAGGCCATCATGCAAAAAACTCTCGGTTACGCCGCATTCGACAAACAATCGCCATTGGCCCCCTTCAGTTTTGCACGAAGGGAGATCTGCCCTTCTGATGTGCAAATAGAAATCCTTTACTGCGGCGTGTGCCACTCAGACATTCATCAAGTCCGCAATGAATGGGCCAATGCCACCTACCCGATGGTACCCGGTCATGAAATTATCGGCACAGTGACGGCCTTAGGCAGCGAGGTTTCAGGTTTTAGCGTGGGTGAAACCGTGGGCGTCGGTTGCCTGGTCGATTCCTGCCGTGTTTGCCCGGATTGCCACGACCATCTGGAGCAGTTTTGCCATAACGCCACCTTCACCTACAACTCACCCGACCCGCACTCAGGCGGCAGCACCTACGGCGGTTACTCCAAGCAAATCGTGGTTGATCAAGCGTTTGTCCTGCGTATTTCCGACAAGCTTGACCCCGCCTCGGCGGCGCCGTTGTTGTGCGCCGGAATCACCACCTATTCGCCGTTAAAACAGTGGCAGGTCAAAGCGGGCGATAAGGTCGGCATCGTAGGCTTGGGCGGGCTTGGCCACATGGGCTTGAAATTCGCACGGGCAATGGGCGCTTATGTGGTTTTGTTCACCACCTCGGCCCACAAAGCCGAAGACGGCAAACGGCTAGGCGCCGATGAAGTGGTGCTGTCCAAAGAAACCGCTGCAATGGGCCGGCACACGGCCAGTTTTGACTTCATCCTAGACACAGTAGCAGCCGCCCATGATCTGGACGCCTACACCCAGTTGCTGAAGCGTGACGGCACTTTGTGCCTGGTCGGACTGCCCGACCAGCCACACCCGTCCCCCGCTGTCGGTCCTTTGATTTTCAAACGCCGGCGCATCGTCGGTTCGCTGATTGGCGGCATCCAAGAAACTCAGGAAATGCTCGATTTTTGCGCCGAACACGACATCAGTGCCGACATTGAAATGATCCCTATCCAAGACATCAACCGCGCCTACGGGCGCATGTTGAACAATGATGTCAAGTACCGTTTTGTCATTGATCTCGCCAGCCTTAAAACCGATCTTAGCGGTTGATTCGAGCCGCTCACCGCGAACGCAATTAGCCGGCAGGATACATACGGCGTCGCTTTAAGCCATTTTCTGAATGCTCAAAAGAAAACCTATGCAGTGCCTGCCCTACAACGGCTGTTATGCCACCACCGAGTCCCTGCAGGCACCAGAGCAACACCAGGAGTAATCGCCGAAATTCAGCGTTTAAAACCACCCAGAACAACCTGCTTGCGCCGTTATTTCTACCCATGCCAGAACACGCCCAAACCACCGCACCTTTGTATAGCTGGAAGCGCATTATCGCGATTTCGCTAAGCCACAAAAAACCCCTGCTTTGGGCCCACGGCATGGCGTTTCTGGGCACCCTCGCCAGTGTGCCGGTACCCTTGTTGATGCCGTTGTTGGTCGATGAAGTGCTGCTTAACGCACCCGGCCCGGTGATTGCCGCCATTGACTTGCTGGCACCGGTGGAATGGCGTCTGCCCATTGTTTACATTTCCGTAGTACTGCTGGCCAGTTTATTGTTGCGGTTATTGGCAATCGCCTTCAACATCGTGCAGTTACGCCAATTCACCCTCATTTCCAAAGCCATTATTTTTCGCATCCGCGCAGACCTGATCCGGCATTTGCAAACCCTTTCCATGTCCGAATACGAAACCTTGGGTAGCGGCACCGTCGTCACTCATTTAGTGACAGACTTAGACACCCTAGACCATTTCATCGGCAGCACGGTTAGTAAAATGTTGATAGCGGTGCTGACCATCCTCGGCACGGCGGCCATTTTATTATGGATGCACTGGCAGTTAGGTCTGTTTATCCTGTTGCTGAACCCGGTGGTCATTTACTTTACCAAGGTCGTCGGTTCCAAAGTTAAAGACTTAAAAAACAAGGAAAATTCTGCCTACGAGGTGTTCCAGCAAGCCCTCACCGAAACCCTGGAAGCGATCCACCAAATCCGCGCCAGCAACCGCGAACAGCATTACTGCCAACAACTGATTTCTGCGGCCCAATCGGTGCAAATTCAAGCGACTAATTTTGCCTGGAAAAGCGATGCAGCAAGCCGCTTGAGTTTTTTGGTGTTTTTATTTGGCTTTGACATTTTCCGTGCCTGCGCCATGTTGATGGTGTTCTACTCAGACCTGACTATTGGGCAAATGCTGGGGGTTTTCGGTTATTTATGGTTCATGATGGCACCCGTGCAAGAGGTGTTAAATATCCAGTACGCCTATTATGCCGCCAAAGCCGCCTTGCGCCGGGTCAACCGTCTGGCCAGTTTGCACCAGGAACCGCAATACCCCCACTTGGCCAATCCGTTTTTGGGCAACCGGACCGTTTCCGTGCGGGTGCGAAACCTGCATTTCAGCTACGGCGAGGAAAAAATCCTCAACGGCATTAACCTACAGATTAAAGCCGGGGAAAAAGTGGCCTTAGTCGGAGCCAGCGGCGGCGGCAAATCGACCTTAATTCAAACCTTAATTGGCTTGTACCCGATAGACGCCGGCAACATTTATTTCAACAATGTCGCCATCGACCGCATTGGCCTAGATGTAGTCCGGGAAAACGTGGTCACTGTTTTGCAACACCCCGTTCTTTTTAACGACAGCATCCGCGCCAACCTGACCCTAGGCAGGCCCGAGACGGACGAACGGCTTTGGTCGGCCTTGGCCATTGCCCAACTGGCCAGCGTAGTACAAGAGTTAAAACACGGTCTGGATACCGTGGTTGGCCGTCACGGCATGCGTCTGTCTGGCGGACAACGCCAGCGTCTAGCGATTGCCCGCATGGTGGTAGCCGATCCTAAAGTGGTTATTTTGGACGAGGCCACATCCGCCCTAGACACCGAGACCGAGCATAAACTGCACCAAGCCCTTGCCGATTTCTTAAAAGGCCGTACAACCATTATTATTGCCCATCGCTTAAGTGCCGTAAAACAAGCGGATCACGTTTATGTGTTTGAACAAGGGGAAATTTCTGAGCAAGGTCGACATGACACCTTAATCCATCAAAACGGTTTGTATGCAAAACTTTATGGCGAATACCAATAACACCGATGTCTGAACACTACGATTTGCATTGCCATTCCACCGCTTCCGACGGCAGCCTATCGCCTACCGCGCTTATCGAGCGCGCCTGGAAAAAAAGCGTCACCGCCTTGGCCTTGACTGACCATGACACTACGGCAGGCTTGTTAGAAGCCGGGCAAGCCGCTCAAGCCCACGGTATTTGGCTCATCAAGGGCATTGAGCTGTCCAGCAATTGGCAAGGCAAGTGCCTGCATATTGTCGGCCTAGGCATTGACCCGAACTACCCACCTTTAGCGGAAGCCAGCCACAAATTACAAAACACCCGCCGACAACGGGCAGAGAAAATTGCTGCTAAATTGGAAAAAAAACAGATAATGGGCGCCTACCAAGCGGTCATGGACCTAGCCGGGAATGGCATGGTCACGCGCAGCCACTTTGCCGATTTTTTAGTCCGGAAAAACCATGTCGACAGCCATCAGGAAGCTTTCGACCGCTACCTTGGCAAAGGCAAGCCCGCCTATTGCAATACCGTCTGGGCGGACATGGAACTGACCATCAATTGGATAGTACAGTCGGGTGGCGTGGCTGTGCTGGCGCATCCGTTACGTTACCAACTGACGGCGCGTTGGATGGACCGATTACTAAGGGCTTTTAAGGAAGCCGGCGGCCAAGCCATAGAAGTAATCACCGGTCACTACAACCCGGATGAAATTTTCCGACTGGCTAATTTTGCCAGCCGGTTTGACTTGTCCGGATCGGTCGGGTCTGATTTTCACACGCCAGAAAACCCATGGATTGAATTGGGCAAACTGGCACCGTTGCCAAAAACTGTCAAACCCGTGTGGGATTTTCTTACGGCAAGCCGCCGCTAGGCAACGGTTAAAACCATCAAACCATAAGGCCACTCGCCACCATGAGCTTCAGCACCGCCCGATTATGCGATCAATTCGCAGACCAGACCGAACTCCAAATCGCTCAGCCGATGTTCCAGATCTTTGGCGGAAAAACTCAGTTCCACGGCCAAATTACGCCTTTAAAAGTATTTGAAGACCACGTGTTAATCGCTGAAATACTGGCCAAAAATGGTGCCGGGCGGGTGTTGGTGATTGACGGCGGCGGCTCGCATCGGGTGGCGTTACTTGGCCAGCCGCTGGCCGCCCTAGCACTGGCAAACCACTGGTGCGGCTTGATTGTTTACGGCTGCATCCGGGATTCAGAAAGCATTGGCCAGCTACCGATTGGCATCCGCGCCCTGCATGCCCAACCCATGCCCAGCCACAAAAAAGGCTTAGGCGAATGCGTTTCAACTGTGAATTTTGCCGGAATAAGCTTCAAAAACAACTATTTTCTGTATGCCGATACCGATGGCATTGTCGTTTCGGCAACACAATTGCTATAGAATACGGATTTTCCTACTCATTAACTCAAGATATGCAAATCGTACTCGCCAACCCCCGTGGATTTTGTGCCGGTGTAGACCGCGCCATTGAAATTGTCGATCAAGCACTGGAAACGTTTGGTGCTCCTATTTATGTACGCCATGAGGTGGTTCACAACCGCACAGTAGTGGACGGTCTAAAAGAAAAAGGTGCTGTTTTTATTGAAGATTTAACCGATGTTCCGGTCGGTTCTTATTTGATTTTCAGTGCCCACGGCGTTTCCAAACAAGTCCAGCAAGAGGCCAAGGAACGAAACCTAACGGTATTCGATGCCACTTGCCCGTTGGTCACCAAGGTGCATTTGCAGGTGGCCAAGCATGCCAAAGCAGGCCGTGAAGTGATTCTGATTGGTCATGCCGGCCATCCCGAAGTGGAAGGCACCATGGGCCAATATGAAAAATGCAGTGAAAACGGCGGCATTTACTTGGTGGAAACCCCGAACGACGTGGAAAAACTGGAAGTCCACCACCCTGACAATTTGGCCTATGTCACCCAAACCACGTTGTCGATGACCGACACCAAAGTGATGGTGGACGCGTTGAAAGCCAAATTCAGCGGCATCCAAGAACAGAAAAAAGACGACATTTGTTATGCCACACAAAATCGCCAAGATGCCGTATACGGTCTGGCTGAACAATCTGATCTCATTTTAGTGGTCGGCTCGCCTAATAGCTCCAACTCGAACCGTCTACGGGAAATCGCCGAACAACTCGGAAAGCCCGCCCATCTAATTGACACCGCAAAAAACATGCAGCTGCAATGGTTTGAGCACGTCAATGTGGTGGGCGTGACGGCGGGTGCTTCGGCTCCTGAGGTGTTAGTGCAGGAGGTGATCGCACAATTAAAAGAATGGGGAGGGAAAACGACAGTGGAACTGCAAGGCATAGAAGAAAAAGTAGTGTTTTCTTTGCCAAAAGGCTTAAAAAAATAAATCAGGGGCACAAGGTGTCTGATTTGGACGGCATGCGTTTGGACAAATGGCTGTGGGCGGCGCGCTTTTACAAAACCCGCAGCCTTGCCGCCGAGGCGATTGCCGGGGGCAAGGTACACGTCAATAAACAGCGCTGCAAACCGGCCAAAGAAATCAAGGCCGGTTATGAAATTAGCATTAACAAAGACGGTTGCCATTGGGACTTGATCGTCGTGAAACTATCCGAGCAACGCCGTCCCGCCAAAGAAGCGATGTTGCTTTATGAAGAATCCGCCGAAAGCCACGCTAAACGCCAGCAGCAAATGATTGAACAACGGGAAATGAAGGAACTGTTCCCGTTTCAAGGCTCTGACCATAAGCCCAATAAAAAAGAACGCCGCCTAATCCACCGTTTCAAGCAATTTTGACCATTAGCATTACAAAATTACAAACAGCCGGGTGGCTTAGGCAAGCCGGCCAGTTTACACGCATATTTCAGCGGTCCTGCCGGAAATAAGCCGTGTAAATAACGGCTATTGCCTTTCTCTTCGCCGAGGGCTTTCGCTACGGCTTTAGTGAACATGCGGGCGTTAGGTAAGTGCTGAAAATTCTGATAATAAGCACGGATAAAGCGGATGATTTCCCAATGTTGGGCGGTCAATGCTATGTTTTCCGCAGCGGCCAGACGCACTGCCAAGCCTTCATTCCAAACAGACGGGTCAACCAAAAACCCCTGGGCATTGGTGACGTAAAAATTCCCATCAACGTTTACATCCATGATTGAATCACCTTATTTTTGACCGTCAAAGCGACCCATCCGGCATAATCAATGGTCTTTATGCCTGCCACCAATGCTTCAACCGACACCCCCCTACAGGCCAATTGGTCTTGCAATACAAACAGCCGCGCTCGAAGTGCGCAAGACTCCAGCGCACTGGCCCACGGTGCCCCAGCCAACAGGGAAAAAACGCCGTTATCCAAAAACACCACGTCATCATTCGCCGCTAGGCGGTGCAAAATCGCTGTGTCAGTGAGCGGCTTAAAAACCAGGTGCAGCACAGCTACTGGCCTCCCGTCAATTTAAGCCCGGCGATGCCAGCGACTACCAGGCAAATTGACAACAAACGCCGCCAATCGGCCGGCTCGTTCAGCAGCAAAATTCCAAAAATAGCCACGCCTATCGCCCCCATTCCCGTCCAAACGGCATAAGCCGTCCCCACAGGCACTGATTTAAGCGCTGTCATCAGCAAATAAAAACTACTGGCCCCGGTGACACAGGTGGCGACGCTAGGCCATAGCCGAGTAAAACCTTCGTTATATTTAAGGCTCAAGGCAAACAGAATTTCCATGCCGCCTGCGGAAAACAATATGATCCAACTCATTTCAACCTCCCGTTAAAAGCGGCTATTTTACGGCATCACTGGCGGTTTTTTGGCAACAACGGCACCGAACGGCGAAATGCCACTGCAAAAAAATTTGCCTATAATGGTGATGCTTGAATAGTGGCTGGAACTTTTGGCCAGCCAACAAAACGCTAAGCACGGCTTAAAGCAAAATATCCCAATAATAAATTTTAAGGGGCAAGGGCATGAAAGACTTTTCAAAAAAAATCATCAATTACTTTTTGATCGGCATTTTCGCGATCATACCCATCGTTATCATCTTGCAAATCATTATTTTTTTAAAAGAATTGGTTTCTGATCTATTCACTGGCGTTTACGGGTACTCTGACAGCTATTCGTACACCCTGCTGTTTTTCTCGCTCAGCTTTTTTATCATCGTTTTCATCGGTTACAAAATTGTCAAAACCGGCAGGCCCTGGGTCATTACTGCCTTTGACCACATCATCGAGAAGATCCCGTTTTTAAGCACCATCTACCGGGTGACAAAAAAAGTGATGAATCTGTTTTTTTATTCGCATGACCAAAAAATTGCCAAGGAAGTTGTTTATGTGGAGTATCCAAGCCCAGGCATTTGGGTGCCCGCTTATGTCACCAACCGCCATGAAAATATGTATGTCTTGTTTATTCCCACTTCACCCAACCCCACCTCTGGTTTTACAGTGATTGTGGACAGGGAAAAAATCGTGTTCTCTGCCATGGACATCGAAGAAGCCACCAGTTTTATCGTCAGCGTCGGGGTCGATTATGAGAAATTGAATGAAATGGCCACGCTCAAGAACAACACGATTCCAGCCAGCAACACACCGTCTTAAAAAACAATTCACACTTTTTTAATTTAAGGAGACCCTAAATGAATGCAAAAATAATTATGCGGACGGGTGAAGCACTGGTGGCCGGCGGCCCGCTAGGTACCGCTGCGGAACCTGAAATTGTCATTGGCGAGCTGGACGGCCCTGTCGGTGTCGCCCTGGCTACTTTAATGGGCAACCAAGCCCAAGGCCATTCCAAGGTGTTCGCCATTTTGAACACCGGTATTCAAGTCCGGCCCGCTACCTTAATGGTGAGCAAAGTGACGGTAAACAACAGCCGTTACACCAATATTTTGATGGGCACGGTGCAGGCGGCTATTGCCAATGGCGTCTTAGATGCCGTGCGAGCCGGGGACATCCCGAAAGAAAAAGCCCATGATTTAGGCATCATTTGCTCTGTATGGCTCAACCCTAGTGTGATAAAAGACGACAACCTAGACCATCGGATTTTATTCGATATCCACCGTAAGGCCATGGCCGAGGCCATTCACAAAGCCATGACTTACACCCCGGATATCGACTGGTTACTGGACAACCAAAATAAAATCATCCACAAATACTTTCAGATGGGATTAGACGGGAAAATTTGATTTTGCCAACATCCTGGTTAGCTGGCTTGGCTCTTACACAAAAGTCTAACAGGTCAAGCCTTTTTGTTTCGGAGCACCGTGAATCACGGGGTCAGCTTTGCGATTCAAGCCCCCGGGCGTCTAATTGCATGGCTTTAATAATAATGGCCAGTTCCTCCCGTTTCCTTTTCATTGGTTCCAACTCGGCCTCCAGACTGGCAATGCTGTCACTGACACTGCCTTTTGAGGCATTGATTTTCCTGAGCATTTGCAAACGACTTTCAATTTGTTTTTTATGCTCTTTGATTTGATAAATCAATGGGTTCAGTGCTCCATTGCTCCAGGTGATGGCATCGGTCTGGGCGTGTTTGATGATGCTGCGAGCTTTGGCGATTAACGTACTGTAAAGCTTTTCGACCACCAGATTTTGCTCCGTCATGGTCACGCGTGTGCTGGTGCGGAACGCTTCTCCTTCTTCGAAAACTTGCTCCAGCTCTATTTGGTAATTTTTGACCGAGAACACCGGCAGCTCTACGTCTTTAAAACCGTGTTCGTCCTTGAATTTTTTGTGAATCGCCAGCACCAGGCGGCGGGTTTCATTGGTGGTATCGATGGCGTTTTGCAGCAAGTCCCTAAGGTCATCAAACAATTGCCGTATGTGTTGCTTCATACCGTAAGTGGTGAGGCTCTTGGAAATTCCATGCCTTGCTGTATTAACGATCGTATCAACCCGCTCGTCGGAAAAAGCGTCGATGAGCATTTTTGCCTGGACAATAAAAACCCGCCGACTACTTTGGAAATTTTCTACATTGGCCATGTAAGCATTTTGCTTGTCACGGGTTTCGGCCATTAATTTTCCGGTTATATCTTGATTGCGAAAATCAATTTTTTTGAATTCCTCCATCTGTCCAGAGGCGTGTTTTAGCGAGGAATTGACTAGGCTGTAGGATTCACTCACCAAGCTACCCACATCCCGGACCACCGTGTTTATCATGATGCTGCGCTTTTGCTTTAGGATGTCGGTCGCTAAAAAATTCTCTAAGGAGGGTAACTGGCTTTTTTGCAAAAGGCTGTCGTCGCCTTTAACTTTGGCCAGCAACGCTTGCTTGGCTGAGATGGGAAAAATAGAATGCTCGTCAATTTTTAAGATAGCCGCAGACGCCTTGATCTGTGATTTAATCGATGCTTCATAGTGGGCATTGGCACCGCCGATGTCGTCCCACATGGCGTCAATTTTGTTCATCACCACGGCCAGACTTTGGGTTTTACCGCTCCGAGCACGGCTGATATGGGTGAGCCAGATTTCCAAATCGCTTTTTGTGACGCCCGTGTCTGCCGCCAGTATAAAAATGATAGCCTGGGAACTGGGCAACATGCTCAAGGTAAGCTCCGGTTCCGTACCCAAGGCATTTAATCCTGGCGTGTCGATGATGGACAAGCCTTGTTGCAACAAAGGATGAGGAAAACTGATCAAGGCGTGCCGCCAACAGGGGATTTCCACTTCGCTAGGGTTGGTAACACCACGGCTGGCCGCTTCTTGTTCATCCCACAAACCCAGGCGGTCAGCCATTGCCAAATCAACTTTTTTCGTGGCGATCAGCTCCTTGAACGTTTCCTGCATTTGAGTAGGGGCGTTCGGGTTTAACTTGAACTCGGTCCAACGTTCAGGCTTTTGCTTAAATTCAGCTAAGGAAATATCTTCTAAGCGGCTTTCGATGTTCAACAGACGCAGGTAGCTACCGCCTTTTTCATCGTAAAAAATTTCGGTCGGCGACATGGTGGTCCGGCCTGGGGAAGACGGCAGCAACCTGACCCCGGTTTCAGCAAAAAACAAGGCATTGATCAGTTCTGTTTTGCCACGGGAAAACTCGGCGACAAAGGCGAGGGTGATGCGGTCATTTTGCAGACCATTGAGGGTATTTAAAATACTGTTGGTGCTATGGGCATTATTCAAACCATACCGGTTTAGCCATTCATGATACATTTCAACGGACTGCGCTAAATGCACTCGCCATTGCGAGTATTCGTGCATCTTCTCTTTAAATTCCAAATTCCTCATAGCAGACTCTTAATTGAAACAAACTGTGGTAAGGCAGACTTTTATTCAAGCGAAAATTTTAGCTTATCGCAGATTGTAGCTTATCTTTTAGCGTTTACCGGATTAACACCGTACTAGCACACGCCATACTGCGTCTGGTAGGCGCGCAGTGCGGTAACTTCAGGTACTGCACCGGTTTCCGCCAAGTAGGTGATCAGGATGTCTAAGGAAACAACCGCAACCACCGGCACACCGTAGTCTACGGCAACTTGCTGGATGGCGGACAATGAACCTAGGCCCCTTTCTTGCCGGTCCAGCGCGCAAACCACCCCGGCCAGGCAAGCACCCGCAGACTGGATAATGGCGGCTGATTCCTTGACTGAGGTTCCGGCACTAATCACATCGTCCACCATCACCACCTTGCCGTGCAACGCAGCTCCCACCAACATCCCACCCTCACCGTGGTCTTTAGCCTCTTTTCGGTTAAAGGCATAGGGCATGTCCACACCGGAAAGCCGGGCGTATGCCATCGCGGTGCCTGCGACCAATGGAATACCCTTGTAGGCAGGGCCGTACAGGATGTCGATGGGCCATTCAGAGTGCAGCAACACTTGGGCATAGAACTCGCTTAACTTAGCAAGCCTCATCCCCGTATTAAACAATCCGGTGTTAAAAAAATAAGGGCTTATGCGGCCTGATTTCAACAGGAATTCACCAAATTTAAGTGCTCCACAAGACAAACAATAAGCAATGAATTCGCGTTGGTATTCGTGCATAGACAGTTTAATAAAGTAGGGCGGGTCTCAGGTAAAGCAAAATACATGCCTTAAAAAAAATAAGACCAATAGACTGATTTTAAAGTTAACTTTAAAAACACCATGGCAGCAGAACCCGATTGAATGCCAAAATGTGCCGATTACTGACAAACATTGTCAGGTATTCTACCACCCCAAAAAACCGGCGCTAGAAACAAATCAAACAATGGGCGCCGACTGCCTAGGCTACAAATTTTTCCAAAATGTTGTCCAGAAACAACCAACCACGTTGCGTACAGGTATACCAGCCTTTGTTTAAGTCCAGCAAGCCTAACGCCAGACAATCCGCCAAAACCGGTGCTATGCTTGTTTCATCAAGCCCGGTCGCTGCTTGGTACAGCGCCGGGCTAAAACCTTGCTTTAAGCGCAATTGATTCATGACGAATTCCAATGGCAACTCGGTACGGTCAATGTACCGCTGGGTGGCGGTTTTGGTGCTGGCTGTAAGGTATTCAAGCGGCTTTTTATGCTTAGCCGTTCGCAGAATTTTATCCGGTTGTTGCCGGGTTATTTTTCCGTGTGCACCCGCGCCAATGCCGAGATAATCGCCAAATCGCCAATAATTCAGGTTATGTCGGCATTGACGGCCAGCCTGTGCATATGCGGACACTTCATATTGTTCAAACCCATGCTCTGCCAACACCGCTTGTGCAAGGACTTGACTTTGAAAAATGGCCTCATCGGCGGGTAGCTTAGGCGGGAATTTGTGAAAATAGGTATTGGGTTCCAACGTTAGTTGGTAGTAGGAAATGTGGCTTGGCGACAGACTGACGGCAATTGCTATATCATCGGCAGCATCTTTAGGGCTAGCACCCGGCAAACCGAACATCAAATCTAAGTTGATATTTTTAAATCCGGCTTGATCGGCAATTTCAACCGCAGCTAAGGCCTCTGGCCCATTGTGAACCCGTCCGATGCGACTTAGCAGTTTATCGTTGAAGCTTTGTACGCCAATCGACAGGCGGTTAATTCCTAATGCCTTAAATTCCTTGAACTTACCGCTTTCAAACGTACCCGGATTGGCTTCCAGAGTAATCTCAATATCCGCCGAAAAAGGGACTTGCTCAGCGACGCCTTCCACTATCTTGGCGATAGCCTGTGGACTGAACAGACTGGGTGTACCACCACCAAAAAAAATACTTTGCACGGGACGGTCGATGGCATAGGCCTCTAGGTCAGCCGCTAAGTCGAGCAATAGCGCATCGACGTATGCGTGTTCAGGCAAGGCAGCGGGTGCGGCATGGGAATTAAAATCGCAATAAGGGCATTTCTTAATGCACCAGGGGATATGGATGTAAAGACTAAGTGGCTGCAAAAAATGGTATTTAGGCGTTAATACATCAAACAAAAACCGCGAAGACATGGGGATAAAGCCCAGTCTCGCGGCATTTTAAGCTAACTCGGATTTAACGGCTGTTTTGCAAAGCGGCGATTCGTTCTTCCAATGGCGGATGGCTCATGAACAGTTTCATAATACCGCCGCCCCCGTTAATACCAAAAGCCGCCAATTGACCGGGTAATTGCGGGGCCTCATGGGTGCGTTGCAAAGCCTGTAACGCAGCTATCATTTTGCCTGTACCGGCTAACTTAGCACCGCCCGCATCGGCTTTAAATTCACGGTAACGGGAAAACCACATCACTAACATCGAGGCTAACACCCCTAAGGCAATTTGGGCCACTATTTGCGTAATGAAATAAGCCGGGCCGTGGCCTTGTTCGGTTTTAAACACCACCCGGTCAACCACATGACCGATAATGCTGGCAAAGAAATACACAAACGTGTTGACTACACCTTGCATCAGCGCCATCGTCACCATATCGCCATTAGCGACATGGGCTATCTCATGCCCCAGCACCGCTTCCACCGCATCGGCGTCCATGTTCTCCAACAAACCGGTGCTGACGGCTACTAGGGCACTGTTTTTGCTCATGCCGGTGGCAAAGGCGTTGGATTCTGCGGCATCAAAGATACCCACTTCCGGCATTTTAATGCCAACCTGCTCGGCTTGCCTGGCCACCACATCCAACAGCCAGCGTTCGGTTTGGTTTTCTGGCTGCTCGATGACATGAACGCCCATGGCCTGTTTGGCAGACCACTTTGATATTGCTAAAGAAATGAACGAACCGGTCATGCCAATTACAGCAGACATGATCAACAAAGCACCCAGATTAAGGTCGACGCCCTGTGCGTCCAAAACCCCCCTTAAACCGAGAGCACTGAAAACAATACTGACGACAACCATTATGGCGATATTGGTTGCTAAAAAAAGAAAAATACGTTTCATGATAGGCTCCTTATGTTGGTAGTATGCGGGATGGGGATGGCAACCGGTTAATTCAAGGCTGCCTGCAAAATCAGAGCGAAACCAGCTTATAAAGTTTATCAGTGGAGATAACACATGAACATTAACAACATTGCTGCAAAAATTGTTTTCATCTTGTTATGGGCTGGCTCAAAAGCCTACGCCGGGGACAATCTCCAAGCCGTTTTGAGCCAACTTCGCCTTCCGGAGGGTTTTAGCCTCTCTATTTTTGCCGACAACGTGCCGGGTGCCCGCAGTCTGGCCTTAGGTGAAAACGGCGTAGTCTATGTCGGCACCGCCCAAGCCGGTGCATTGTACGCCGCCCAAGACGCTAACGGCGATGGCGTGGCCGAGGCGGTGCATGTCATTGCCAAAAATCTGTACCTGCCCAATGGCGTAGCTTATAAAAACGGGGCTTTGTATGTCGCCACCGTTAACCGTATCTTGCGCTACGATGCCATTAGCGAAAATCTAACCCATCCGCCCAAGCCGGTGGTGATTTATGACCAATTTCCCAGCGACAAGGCGCACGGCTGGAAATACTTGCGCTTTGGCCCGGACGGCAAATTGTACACCGCCGTGGGCGCACCCTGTAATGTCTGTGACTCCAAACAGGAAATCTACGCTTCGTTGGTGCGGCTGGATGCCGACGGGCAAAATGTGCAGATACTGGCGCGCGGCATCCGCAACACGGTCGGGTTCGATTGGCAACCGGGTACCGGTGCCTTGTTTTTCAACGACAACGGCCGCGACCACCTAGGCGATGACGCCCCACCGGATGAACTAAACTTGTGGTCGGCTAAAGGCGAGCATTTCGGCTACCCCTATTGCCACGGCGGCGACATCCTTGACCCGGAACTGGCGAATGAGAAAAAATGCAGCCAATTTAAGCCGCCCGTCTGGCGGTACAAAGCTCACGTCGCGCCATTGGGCATGCGTTTTTATCAAGGCCTACAGTTTCCCCCGACGTATCAAAACCAACTGCTGGTAGCTCAGCACGGCTCTTGGAACCGTACCGAACCGCAAGGCTACAAAGTGGTGCTGATCACGTTTGGCGAAGACGGCCTACCAAAATCTGAAGAAAATTTTATCAGCGGCTGGCTGACCCCACAGGGCGAGGTATTAGGCAGGCCGGTGGATATTTTGACCTTGCCTGACGGCAGCGTATTGGTGAGCGATGACCAATTAGGGGTCATTTATAGGGTCACGCATTCGGCCAAGACACGCGCCATCTCCCCGACTATAGCCCCTCAATCACCTCAGCCTGAAGGGGTGCCGCTTTAAACGGTTCCATCGGGCAAAAACGTTCACGCAACGCCTCATCGCCCTGCTTTTGCAACGGTCTTTTTAACGTAGCCGCCAACCCGTCAAACCGGTGAACATCAAATAAATGCCAACAATAATCAGGGCGATGGTCGCCATTAAGTAAGTGTCTATGACAAAAGCCACCGTACTTGCCGACACGGCAAACAGCCCTAATCCCCAAAAAAACCGGCGCCAGCCGGTTTCGTTTTGTTCTGCATTCATTGAGTCTCTCCTCTGCAAAATTTAAATGAGATTTACAACATACGCGACTTGAAAACCCTAGGAAGCCCGTTTTTTTTGATATAAAAAACTTGTGCGTCTGAATGCCGCACCAGCTCGATCAGGCAGTGACCTGCCTGGTCGATATAAACGCCAATATCAAGATGCGCCGCAGGATCTGTGGCAATCACCCTAACCACTTCACCGCTGGCCATTTCCGCCAAAGCCCTTTTAAGGCGCAACAAAGGCAACGGACACAGCAAGCCGCTGGCGTCTAATTCCACATCAAATTCAATCATGGTAGCCCGAAATTTTCTCTGCTGGTTGAGGGAGGCCTATAATACCATCCGCCTATCAAATTGCCCCTAAGCCTCGCCAATGCGCTATTTTCCGATTTTTGTAGACCTTAAAGAACAACCGTGTTTAGTGATCGGTGGCGGTGAAACCGCAGCCCGAAAAATTAGCCTATTGGCTCAGGCCGGGGCACGCATCACGGTTTTATCGGAACAGTTTGGCAAGCCGGTTTTAGACCTGGCCGAACGCTATGCGCTAACGCTGACACGCAAAACCTTTACTGAAACCGACATTAGCGCAGGGATGCGCTTGGTCGTCTGCGCTACCGACAACCCCAAAACCAACCAATTGGCTGCGACCAGCGCAACCAAACGAGGCATACTCGTCAACGTCGTCGACAACCCTGACCTGTGCAGCTTCATATTCCCCGCCATCATCGACCGCTCGCCGATTGTCGCTGCTGTTTCCTCCGGCGGCGCGGCACCGGTACTGGCCAGGCTACTTCGGGCGAAAATAGAAACGCTAATCCCACCCGCCTACGGTTTGCTCGCGGATTTAGCGCAAAAGTTCCGCAACCCAGTCAAGCAAGCCATTGCAGAACCCGCGCAACGGCGCATTTTTTGGGAAAACTGCTTTCAAGGCCCGGTTGCTGAACGGTTATTTGCCGGTGACGGACGGCAGGCAGAACACCTGTTGCAGAAGGCTTTAGCCCATCAAGCACCGCAAAACTCCGGTGAAGTTTATCTAATCGGTGCCGGCCCAGGCGCAGCCGATCTTTTAACCTTCCGTGCCTTGCGCCTGATGCAGCAAGCGGATGTGATAGTGTACGACCACTTAGTGTCGCCAGAAATCATGTCTCTAGCGCGGCGCGACTCAGACCGGGTTTATGTTGGCAAACAACGAAAAAACCATGCCTTGCCCCAGGATGGCATTAACCAATTGCTGGCGGATTTGGCCAAACAAGGCAAACGGGTGGCGCGTCTAAAAGGCGGCGACCCGTTTATTTTTGGCCGTGGCGGCGAGGAAATAGAAACTTTGATGGCACAGGGCATCCCTTTTCAAGTAGTACCCGGTATTACTGCTGCCTCTGGTTGCGCCAGTTACGCCGGCATTCCGCTCACCCACCGTGACCACGCCCACTCTGTTACCTTCGTCACCGGCCACTTAAAAGACGGCAGCATCAATCTAAATTGGACACAATTGGCCGCGCCCAACCAAACACTTGTCGTTTACATGGGGCTGGTGGGTCTCGATAAAATCTGCCAAGCCTTGATTGCACACGGCAGCCCCCAAAATTTGCCCATCGCCTTAATCCAACAAGGCACCACGACGAACCAGCGGGTGGTAACTGGCACTTTAGCTAGCCTACCCGCCTTAATCGATGGCCTTGACATTACCCCGCCGACCTTGATCATCATCGGCACGGTGGTGAAATTGCATGAAAAACTACAGTGGTTTTATAGCAACAACCCTAACGTCCATCTAACCAGCCCGCCCCAATGAAAATCAACCACTTAGCTTTAGGTGTCATGGCGCTAAGTCTCCTGGTAACTGCCATTGAACCCGCAGGGGCCGCCAGTTTTGATTGCGCTAAAGCAGAAACCGCCGTTGAAAAAGCTATTTGCGCGGACACAGAACTTTCATTATTGGATGAACGCCTCGCCAAAACGTATCAACAGGCTGTTCACTTAGCCGAAGATCCGGTGCCACTCAAAAAACAGCAACACGTCTGGCTCTTGGAAACCCGGAGCACATGCCAGGATAACGCCTGCCTGCATCAGGCTCTTCAGACAAGAATTGCCGAACTGGCCGATGTCCAAGCCCGGCAATGGTCCCAGTACCGCGATCTGGAACTGGGCATTGAGTTTGCCTACCCCCCGCAGCGCCACGTCAGAAAAAATTGCCACAGCAGCCACCACTGCGTCGCCTTGGTATCGACCCCAATGCCGGCTGGCAGCGAATACCTGCTGGCCTTTGAAGTTTTTGACGGTGATTTAGCCCATGTGGCGACCAATCAAGCTATTTTTTCCCGGCATAGCGGCGGCTGGGTGGCCCAGGGCCGCCACGGCCAATACCCGGTGCAGTTTCTATCCGGCGAGGGTTGGCAGGGGATTTACGCGGTGGTCGATTGTGGCGTTACCAGCGCCGAGGGGGTTTTTCATGCCGCCGGCGGTGAATGTTACTGGGCGGTGCTCAGCAACGGCCTGCGTTCTGTAACCATTGACAGCGAGGGGTTAGTCGGCAACGACGAACTGTCCCGCCGCTCGATCGAATCCTTCCGCTTCATCCAATAACCCATTCAGCTTTCATTGCATTTTATTGGTTATAATGCCGTCCGTTTGCTTGCCCAGCGAGAAAACAAAAAAATAACAATTGAATTTTCCAGTTAAATGCCCTGTTTTTTTGGCTTTAACTGCTAACCGGGCTGTGGTGTTACAGCTTTTTCAACAACAAGAGAGGTCTTTATGAAAAAATCAGTAGTAGTGGCAGCGACTATCGCATTGTCCGGCTTATTCGGCCAAGCACTGGCCGACGAGCAATTGGAAATAGGCAAAAAAATCTACGAACGCGCTTTTGGCCGTGGCTGCGGCACTTGCCACGACATCGCCTCCAACCCGCAATTGACGGCACTCATCAAAGGCGGCCAATTAGACCGCGCCCGCTTTGAACAAGTCTTAAGAGAAGGCAAAGGCGGCATGCCCAAAGCGGTTGGCGAAATTATGAAGCAAAAAGCGGTGGAAAAAGCCGGTTACAGCGAAGAACAAGCCATTGAAGCGTTATACAAGTATTTAGAAAGCAAGTAAGCACCCGTTAGGCACAAAAAAAGCCGCCTAGGATAACCCCTAAGAGCGGCTTTTTTACGGGCGGTGGCTTATAATTTAAGCAAAAACCGCACCACCACTTCTTTAAACGGCAACTGTTGCCGCTTTAGCCAAACGCCGGTCACCGCTGCAAGCATTAACCCGCACGAGGCCAGAATAAGGTAAATCAACCGCTTCAAATGAGACATTTCCTGAGCGAGTCGCTCGCTATCAACCCTAACCGCAGGTATTTTTTCTGCTTCAACAGGACCGTAGGCCCTGAGTATTTTTAGATCGTTTTTAATTTCTTCTAACGTACTTAACGAGCCGTCCAGAGTACCCGTCTTCAAGCTGGTTTCCAAAGTACGCAACTTGCTCTCGATGGAGCCGCTGACCAGACCCACTACCTGCCCTTTTAAGGCATCCATTTCCGCCATCAAGCGGGGATTGGGTTTTTCCCTATACACACCAACGGCCTGCTTTTCAAAGGACTCGTAGTCGCTTAGCGGAGTCCAAAAAAAGCCACCGAAAAAAATAACCGTCAGTAACAGCACCGCGCAACGCAACAGCCACCGTTTGCTCCTCACCAGGGCAGACTGCGAAGCCACACACGGAACACGGTGTATCACTAGGATTGCTGATTTTTTGGGGTCTGTATCACGCATCCTCACCTCCTCTTAAACCGGCCACCGCTAATTAAATTTTTCGGGTCCGGAAACTGTACGTATCACGCGTCAACCGTGCGCCCCTTTTTGTTTTTTTGCGGCCGCTATACGCAGCCTCAACGCATTCAGCTTGATGAAGCCCTCCGCGTCTTTCTGGTTGTATGCGCCGGCATCCTCCTCGAAAGTAGCGATGCTCTCATCGAACAAGCTGTCGGTGTCAGAAGCGCGACCGACCACCATGACGTTGCCCTTGTACAACTTCAGGCGTACTTTGCCATTAACCGTAGATTGAGAAGCATCGATCAAAGTCTGCATCAGCTTGCGCTCAGGACTCCACCAGTAGCCGTTATAAATCAACGACGCATAACGCGGCATCAAGTCATCTTTCAAATGCGCCACTTCCCGGTCCAAAGTCAACGATTCGATGGCTCGGTGCGCCTTCAACATCACCGTACCCGCCGGCGTTTCATAACAACCGCGCGATTTCATGCCCACATAACGGTTTTCAACAATGTCCAGGCGACCGATGCCGTTGGCACCAGCGGTAGCATTCAATTTTTCCATCACTTCAGCCGGGCTGTGCGGGACGCCGTCAATCGCGACAATATCGCCATGCTGGTAGGTCAATTCGACATAGACAGGTCGGTCCGGGGCGGTCTCCGGGGCGACCGACCAACGCCACATATCTTCCTCAGGCTCAGCCCAAGGGTCTTCCAGCACCCGGCCCTCGTAGGAAATATGCAGCAAATTAGCATCCATCGAATACGGCGAAGCACCGCCTTTTTTCATCTCCACGGGTATGCTGTGTTTTTCAGCATAGGCCAGCAGCGATTGGCGCGAGGTTAAATTCCATTCCCGCCAAGGGGCAATGATTTTAATGCCAGGGCGCAGGGCATAGGCCCCTAGCTCAAACCGAACTTGGTCGTTTCCCTTGCCGGTGGCGCCGTGAGCAATGGCATCGGCTTGGGTTTCATTGGCTATATCAATCAAACGCTTGGCAATCAAGGGACGAGCAATCGAGGTGCCGAGTAAGTATTCGCCCTCATAAACGGCATTGGCGCGGAACATCGGGAAGACAAAATCGCGGGCGAACTCTTCACGCAAGTCGTCTATGTAAATTTCTTTGATGCCCATTGCCTGGGCCTTGCTGCGGGCAGGCTCGACCTCTTCCCGTTGCCCCAAATCGGCGGTAAACGTAACCACTTCGCAGGCGTACACATCGTGTAACCACTTGAGAATAACGGAGGTGTCCAAGCCCCCAGAATAAGCCAATACCACTTTGTTAATTTCCGGCACGGTGGCCACTCCCTTGAGTTAAAAAGGCCGCAATTGTAACAAAAAATCGCATTTTATTACAGGTTAACCGCTGGCGGCGGCATCAAAAACGGGCACTTTCTATAGCCGCCGTTCAGACCCGCAACGAGCCACCGACCCCGCCTTTGACATCTACCCAAACATGCTTAAGCCCTAAGCTACGCAACCATTTAGGGCCTTGCCGCTCTTTGAGCATGGCGATGGTGGAGGCACTGCCGGCCACCACGCAAAAATCCGCGATGACGCTGACGGCGGCTAATTTGGCTACCGGCCAACCGGTTTTGGGGTTTAAGACATGCCCGTAGCGGGTATTGCCGACTACTATGCAGCGTTCGTAGTCGCCGCTGCTGGCCATCGCTCCGCTGGTTAAGGCAACGGTTTCCAAGACAGCGTTGCGGCGCGGGTGGCGTATGCCGACCCGCCAGGGACCGCCGTCAGGATGGGGACCGATAATTTTGATATCGCCGCCTAAATTGACCAAGCCATGCCCGATGCCGGCCTGCAAACACAGCACAGCAGCCCGGTCTGCGGCGTATTCTTTGACCACGCCGCCTAAGTCGATTTCCATGCCAGGCATTGGAAAGCGCAGAGTGGGTGCTTCCCAAACTACTTTTTCCCAACCAATTTTATCCAGCAATCCGGCAATTTGCTGCAAATCAGGCAATTTCCCCAACTCAAACCGCCAAGCCTGCCGCAAAATGCCGGAAGTAATGTCAAACAGGCCGCCACTTTGTCGGTAGCAGGTTTGTGCGTAATCGAGCAGGCTTGCCGTTTCCGGGTCCACTTCCATGGCACCGCCCGCCGCCGCACAACGGTTGATTTCAGCAAGGTAGCTGTCTTTTCGGTAACGCGAATAACGGGCTTCCAAACGCTGAATGTCGGCTAGTGCTAACGCCGCTGCCGCTTGGGCTTGGTCGACACGACGGGCGTACAACTGCACCTCGCACGGCGACCCCATTGCCTTGAATGCAGTGCGGTAAAGCTTCATTGGCGGCTTAAAACATAAGGCCCCAAGTCGCCGACAACGCCCCCACCCGTGCTTGTTGATACCCGTTAACATCATCCATGACCGGCTGCAGCCATTCGACACCAAAGCGGTGGCCCTGAAAACTGCCGTTCGGGACGACCGCGCTTAAACCAAAGCCCACGTCCCAATAACGCCCGCCGTAACTGCCCGGAAAATCCATTGCGCCGACGCTAGGGTTGGCTCTTGAACCCATATTGACATTGTCGACCAGCCTGCCATCGGCCACGCCCGGAGTCGGGTAGAACTGCCCCTGTATTTGCCCCTGGTAGGTAAACGCCCAGCGCAACGAGGCGGTCAACCAAGACAGTACGTTGTAACCGCCCCAAGCACTGGACTGAAAAGCATTGCCTAAGGCATAGCCTGATTCGTTGCTGCTTTCCATGCGCACGGTGCCGTTCATTTGCGCTCCCCACGACCACGTCCCATCCACACCGGTGTAGGTCAGGCTGGGCTTAAAATCCCAGGTGCCGCTGCCCAACTGCATACCGTAGTGGATAAGCCCCTTGTCTATGCGATGGATGCGCCGCAGCGTTTCGTCCACCGACCCGGTCGGGGCGGTCACGCCCAAACTCAGGTTAGCGTTGTGGTTGGCAGAACTAAATAGCCGAAACAAGGCGTACATCCCCAAATCGCCGACTCCGCCGGTTTCATGAATGTGCAGGTGGTCTTTCATGGCGTTGTACCTGACACCGTCCAGCATTCGCACATTCATGTCCATGTCCATGAATTGTGGCATGAGCATGAGATTTAACCAGTCATACGGGGCATACATCAAATCAAGCATGTGCATGCCCATGTTCATTTCAATAGGGTTAACCCGGCACCTGCCGGTGAACCCGGCTGTACAGCCGTTTCGGACGATGTCTGCATCGCTGGCATAAGCGGTTCCGCGCAACATGTCCCCCGCCTGCCGGCTCCACATGTAGCGGTAGCCCACCATCGTCTGACCGGCCGGAATCAGGTGACTAAACATGACCCCAGCCGGTGCCGGTGCGCCGTGATGATGATGGTGGGCATGTGCTTGACCGCCGTCGGCTAACGCCCGACCTAAGGTAGATAAATTGACTTTTAAGTTGGCGTTGGCGACAAAAAAATCAAAATCGGCAAAACTGTTCTCGCCCTCCCCGTCTAGGCGCAACGAACCTTGGTGGGTGTAGTATTCAAACCCGGCTTCCAAGGCCAGACCCTTAGCGATGCGTTTATTGACCACTATACCGCCACTTAAGGCACCGTACGCCGACAGCCGGTGGTCACTGGAAAAATTATCCGGAAGCTTGTCCCGGTCAAACGGGGTAATGCTAATTTCACCGCTGTCCGGGTCAAAATCAAGCCGGTTGTGCGCCTGTTTGGAAAGCAGGAACGGTTTGTAAAAATCAGCGGCAGACTGCGAGTAATAGCGAAACCTAGGCGTGACCGTCCAGGTGGTTGCGACCGGCTGAATCCACTCCAACCTAAACGTGTGCGCATGGATATCCCAGTCGTCCTGAAAAAACTGGTAATTGGCATGCAGTGCAGCATCTAACAGGCCGATGTGCTGGACATAGCCTGCACCTACCTGCCATTGGTTTCTGTGGTCAGGGCGTTGCTCCAAAAACGCCCTAACATCGCCCACTAAGCCGTCGGGATTGCTTGGGTTTATGACCAGCGGATCCGGGTCGGCAAAAATGATGGTCATGGCCTTGTAGGGGTTTTCCAGGTAGCCCTGGCTGTGGGTGTAGCCTAAGCTTGCCGTAGCCAATGCGCTTTTAGTGATAATTTGAGTCAGACCCAGGTTCCAAGAGGCATCGCTCCTGCCACCACGGATGGTTTCCTTGCTCAAGGTTCTGCTGATTTGGTGCTGGAAAGCCACCTTGTCGATATAGGTAGCGGCATCGTGGTCAAAGTTGGCTTGAATGTCGCTGCCCGTGTAGCTAAAACCCATGTTCAGGCTGGTCAGTTTTTGGTTGAAATCCAAGCGCCCGTTAAGACTGCTGAACCAACTGAAATAATCGTCTTCGACTGAACCCCCAAACCCCCAATTGACTGCCGACTCGTCCCATTCATAACCCAAATTGATGTCGCCTTGACGGCGAATTTCTGGCGATGCCATGGACATAACATGCACTGCGGCCGGGTCTACGCCCGCTGCTCTCCCGGTACTTGGGTCTTGAGACAATAAATTGAAATCTCGGTCCAAGAACACCCGGCTACTGATAAAAGGCGAGGCTCCGGCGATGACGGTCTCACCGTCTCGGCTGGCTACGATGGGGCGGTTGCTGTTGGCTACCACCGGTGCCGTAGTGATGGGCGTAGCCCCTGACCAAGTGTCTTGGGTGTAGTTAAAAATGAATTTAATTCGGTCCGTCAAACTCACTCGACCAAACCCGTAGAGGCTCTCTACTTCGATGGGCTTAAGATTGCTTTCTACGCCCGCCAAATTACGTCGGCCTTCTTGGTAATGCGAAAACTGGAAAGCCACTTCGTCTTCTTCGGCTGCGGCATTCCCGGCTGACATCAAACCCGGCAAAGCCAAAGCCGCCAACGTCAGTGCTTTAAGTGCCGATTTTTGGCTATCAGTAGCAGCCACAGCCCCCCCCCATCCCGGCCATACCCGCAGGGGCGGCTTCACGGCTGCTGTAGTTGTGGTTCCGCATCACGGCATCGATTGGATTAGGGTTTAATGCCATATGCGGCTTGGCCAAGACTCCCCGCTGCCAAGGGGCTACCGGCGTACAAGCCGCAGCCGCCAAAACCAGCCCGCTTAAAACCCCGTATTTTACAATCTGCATCGCCATTACCCTCTTAACTTTACCCGTATTGCCCAAGTTTAAGGTTCGGTTAACAACTGCACCAGCACACGATCCAGTTGTTCGATTGCATCCGATTTAAAGCCCAGATGGATGTGTCGGACGGCTCCGTGGCGGTCAATCAGGTAGGACGAGGGCATGGCCTTAACCGCGAAAGCTTCGGCGCACTGCTGGTTCTTGTCGGCTACCACGGTGAATTGCGGTGGGAATTGGACCAGGAACGCTTTAGCATCAGCCACTGTTTCATCTACATTGACACCAATAATTTTCAGGCCTTTCGCTTGATATTTTGCGTGCAACGTATTTAAGAAAGGAAACGACTTAGCGCACGGGGCACACCAGGATGCCCAAAAATCCACATACAAAACCTGCCCCTGAAACTGCCGCAGCGGCACAGGCTGGCCACCTGACAGGGGCGTTAAGTAACAGTCAGGGAATGGCTCGCCCTGCTCCAGCCCATAAGCCGCCGACACGCTCGACAAGCAACCCCAAAAAAGCAGTTTAACGATGTTGCTATTCATTAGCGTTACGTTTTAAGAAAGCAGCACCGAAACAAACGTGTTGCAGATGAGCAACGCGATGCGCTTGAAGAATAAAAACCCTGATTGCCGAGGCCGATGTTAAGAAACAATGGTTCTGTATTACAGGATGGTAAGAAAAACAGCTTAATTGACTTTCCTTAATCCGCAGACCGACAGTTGATAGCTCTACCTGTCTTGCACGACTAAGGTGCGTACACCCGTATGCCTACCGCTTCTGCCGGTGCAATGGTACTCTAAATCGTAGTCGTCTGCGGCGCCCCTGCTTTTGTTGACCAACACCAAGTACACGCCATCACCCCCCCTAATTTCAATGGTTGGGCTGTACCGGGTATCGCCCTCAGGACCGTTGTCGGTTGCATTGTAGGCCAACCGTCCTTTGACCGTCTGTACGCTCAATATGGAACCCGAACTGACGTTGCGCCCATCTCTAACCCGCATTGACATGTGATCGGTTGCCCCGTTGCCGTTGTCGAAACACTCGATCCGGTAATGATCGACATTTGTCGAACCTTGACCTAGCACACCTGAAAGCTCATCGGCAGCTACTGTACCGGCTACTGCATACAGTGCTGCGGTTAGCAATGCGTGTATTTTGGTTTGTTTTAGCATGGATTATTCCTCAAATTTTGGTTTGTTTCGTCTTTTTCCCACATGCCCGCAAGCAATTAACACACCAAACACTAACTTAAAAAATATTCTTTTAAATCAACGTGTTTTTCCAGACAGCGGCATTGGTTAGGCTGATTTTTTTAAACGGTTTTGTTTTATCCGGCTAAAACAAGTGATTTGCCTCAAATAAAGGCCGCAAAAACTCATTAAAAGCCTATTTTTCAACGATATAAAATACGAGTCAAATGACTCACAACTGCGCGATATGACGCTCATCTTGCCGTCGGCACGCTTTTTAAGGCCGCATTGGCACTGCCTACGAATCACCCCTAACCCCTAACCTGCCCCGAAAAACGAGGCGGCGACTAACGCGCCGTTTTTTTAAGACAGCTCGGTCAGCAAGCGGGCCAGCAGACCGTTGTCTTCAGCGGCCAGCCACACTGCATTCGTTTCTTTGCGTAACCAAGTAAATTGCCGTTTTGCCAGTTGCCGGGTAGCGGCAATGGCTTTTTCTGTCATGGTTGCATAATCGCAGTCACCGTCCAAATACGCCCATGCGTGCCGGTAGCCCACGGCCTTCATCGCCGGCAAATCCGGCGTTAAATCGCCACGCCCATGCAGACCGGCCACCTCCTCAAGCAAGCCTTTAGCCAGCATGGCATGGAACCGTCTAGCAATCAGGTCGTGCAAGGTTTTGCGTTCCGTAGGGGCAAGGATGAATTTAATAGGTCGATAGGGGAAATCGCTTGCCTGATCTAAAAAATAGGCACTAATCGGCTTACCGCTAATTTCATAGACTTCCAACGCCCGTTGCAGGCGTTGCGGGTCGTTAGGGTGAATACGGGCAGCGGCTTGTGGATCGACGCTGGCCAGGCGCCGGTGCAACAGTTCACAGCCAAATTCAGACAGTTCTTTGTGCAAACGCGCCCTAATTTTAAAATCGGCCTCCGGTAAAACCGCCAAACCGTTGCATAACGCCCTGAAATACAACCCTGTACCGCCCACAAGAACAGGAATTTTTCCGCGCCGGGTGATGCTTGCCATCAGCCCCAAGGCAGATGCCCTGAACTGACCGGTGGAAAAACTGGCCGACGGGTCGAGGATGTCCATTAAATGATGCTGAATTCCGCCACGCTCCTCGAGGGTTGGCTTAGCTGTGCCAATGTCCATGCCTTTGAACACCAGCGCGGAATCAACACTGATAATTTCAGTGTCTAGGGCCTGCGCCAATTGCACGGCCAAAGCCGTTTTGCCGGAGGCGGTTGGTCCCATCAGAAAAATCGCCGTTGGCAAAGAGGATGGTTGCATCATCGTCCACGCATAAAAAACTGATCCAGCTCGGCACTGGTCAAGGCCACCCAAGTGGGGCGTCCGTGGTTGCATTGGCCGCTGTGTTCGGTCTGTTCCATATCCCGCAACAAGGCGTTCATTTCAGGCACCGTCAGGCGACGACCGGCACGGACTGAACTGTGGCAGGCCATGGTCGCTAGCAAACGCTGAACGCGCTGTTGAACTCGCTGGCTTTGTCCGTGTTCTTTTAAATCCGCCAACACATCGCGCAGCAGGGTTGCCATTTCTGCATCCTGCAACAAAACCGGAACGGCCCTAAGCGTGAGGGTTTCAGTACCCGTCCGGTCAAGGGCGAAGCCTAGGGCCGCAAAAAACGCCTGCTCTGTTTCGGCCAATTCGGCCTCTAAAAGGCTGACTGTAACCCGCACTGGCAACAGCAACGGCTGGCTGGGCATAGGCCCTTGCTGGTATTGCTGCTTTAAGCGTTCGTAAACGACCCGTTCGTGAGCGGCATGGGTGTCCACCAATACAATGCCGTTGGCGGTTTCCGCCAGAATGTACGTGTTGTGCACATGCGCTAACGCATAACCTAATGGCGGCGCATCAAGAGGTACCGGACGCTCGGCAGCATACAACCGGGCGTAAGGCAGGCTTGGCTCAGCCACCTGAAAATCGGGTAAACCCGATTGCTGGGGTTGCTCGCCATAGAAAAAAGGGTTTGCCAACCCTGCTGGCGGTGACGGACTAAAAACCGGCTCGCTGACCGTTACCGGGTGCGGCAGTACTGGACGCACTTCGGCCAAACACCGATGCAAGGCACTGAACAAAAAATCGTGTACCAGCCGTCCTTCCCTAAAACGCACTTCTAATTTTGCTGGATGGGCGTTAACGTCGACCCATTCCGGATCCAACGCCAGATACAAAACAAATACCGGATGCCTGCCGTGGAACAGAACATCTTGGTAAGCTTGTCTGACGGCATGGGCGATTAATTTGTCTTTGACCGCGCGCCCATTAACATAAAAAAATTGCATATCCGGCTGGCTGCGGGAAAACCTCGGCAAACCTACCCAGCCCGTTAGATGCAGACCGGAGGCGGTAAAATCTATCGACACCGATTGGCCGGCAAAATCCTGTCCGCATAAATCGGCGACCCGCTGCACGCGCTGGCTTTCTGCAACCACCGGTTTGAGGTTAAGAATAGGTTTCTGATTGTGCGTCAGGGTGAAACCTACGTCAAACCGGCTTAGGGCCATGCGTCTGACCAAGGTTTCTATCTGCGCGAACTCGGTTTTTTCTGATTTTAGAAATTTGCGCCGGGCCGGCGTGTTGTAGAACAAGTCGCTAACAGCCACGGTGGTACCCTGGGGGTGTGGGTCAGGTTCCGGTTCGAACTGTTGCTCGGTGCCATCAGCCTTAACTTTCCAAGCACAACTACCGCCTTCGACCCGGGAAACCACACTCAGCCGGGCCACCGAACTGATACTTGGCAAAGCCTCGCCCCTAAACCCCAGGGTTCGCACCTGTTCTAAATCAGCCAGGGTGCTTATTTTACTGGTCGCATAGCGGGACAAAGCCAGCGGCAAATCGTCTTTTTCAATACCGCAGCCGTTGTCACGAACCCTCATTAAGCGACTTCCACCTTGTTCTATGTCGATGAAAATTTGTCTGGCATGGGCGTCGAAGCAATTTTCCACCAGCTCTTTCACCACGGACGCAGGACGCTCTACCACCTCGCCAGCAGCGATTTGATTGACCAGCAGGGGTGGCAAACAATGAATCCGCATAGTAAAAGCTCTCGTTTTTTCAATAACACTCAGGCATCCGCCTTGACCAGCGTTGCTAATCCGGCCTACAAAAACTGCCTTACGTTTTTTTTGCTGTTTGTGTTTCATCGGTGAATGGCACTTAATTTTCTTACTGACGGATTAAAAAGTTGTTGGCAACATTCTCTATTTGCGCCATCACAAGGCCCGCCTACAGAGGCAGCATCCGCTCCTCCCCTAACCACTTTAAAACCCGCTTTTTAGTATTGACCAACCACAATACTCATGCTAAAAATGACCCGTTGTTTTTGAAATATCAGACAACCGGCCTTTAGCAGGCTGCTCCCTTTAAGTAGTAAGGGATAACAATTTTAATAACACTACAGTGAGGATTTTAAAATGACTGAAGCAAACAAAGAAGACAACAGCTTGTGGTTGATCGTTGGTGCCTGCGTGGTAGGTATGATCGGGGTGGTAATGTTCCTGAAAAGCGAAAAATCCGCCCATTTGGAAAGCGGTGCCGTACAACAACTGCAAACAGAAACCTTCGCTAATCTAGAAAAAAGAAGAACTCAAAACAACCCTACAGCGGATCAAGTCGCCGGCAAATGATCTGTGCACTTAACGCCAGGTTGCTTCGCCATGAACCAACCTTGGCGTTTTCTAACTAGAAAAACAAAACGCAATCCATTCCAATTTTAGCGCAGCGGGCACGATTATCAGCCCGCCTTTTTTCACCCCCCCCCGCTTGATTATCCCGCCCGCACCCGTTTGCGGTTTTTGCAGTTCACGGACACGCAGCGAAATCGTGTACCCAGACGAGACTGTCGTCGTCCCACGCCATCCCAGCATGCATTTTAAGAATAAGGGCCTTGTAAAAAACCAGGCTCGGAAAGCCCTCGGCAACGGCCTCGGCATCCCCCATATCCCCTAGCCGTTCTTGGCGCAGTTGCGTGATAACAAATGGTTTGTTTTGTAACACGAAGGTCTCACCCGGCCAACCGTAAACACCGTTGCGGCGTTGTTGGGTTTTTTGCCCCGCCAGCACCGCCTCCACCAACTTAGAATGAGTGACGAGTCGGTCCAGTGAGCAGGTTTTTTCGGGTAATTTAGACATAGCTGTTGTTAGTGTTAGGTGATGGTAGCGCCTTTAAGGGGCGTAATGTAAAGAGGTCAGCCACAGATTAATTTGGCTGGCTGCCAGATTGGTTAAGGCAACCAAAGCGGTCACCGCTCCTTTAGCGTCGGCACTGGGACAGGCTTTCTTTAAAACAAACTGCCGACCGGCAATCAGGGTACCGTCTGGGCCAAAGGCTCTGGCCCGAATCCTAAGACTGGCCTCGGCCTGCTGGGGTGTGGAAAATTGTTGCTCAAATTCCAATAATTCCATATCCAGCACCCTGTTATGGCCTATACCGCCCCGCAACAAGTGCTGCTGCAACAATTCCGGAGCCGGAGCCAACCATTTATCCAGATTATAAGCGCGGACTTGGCTGGCGGCATGGTACAGCAGCCGAAAGCGGATTTTGCCGTCATCCAACCAGCCGGGTGCCGTTACCGTAATTTGCGCGGTGCTGTCGGCGTTTTTAGGTTCGCCTACTAAGCCAAAATCGTGCAGGGTTGGTGGTGGCACAACACTTCTGGTGCAGGCTGAAACCAGCACCCACATAACAAACCAGGCAAACCTCATACTTTACTCCTGAAAATTAGGTTCGCCCGGTGCAGGAACCTTAGAAACATCGGCACCAAACAGCAAAGCCTGCGGGTCTTGCTCAAAAACCTTCGCAGTACGCTTAATTTGGCTGCTGGTCGACTGCAAATCACCCAACAACTGATTGAGTCTCGGCAACGTAGTGGATAACAACACATGACCTGCCACGGTACCGCCTTTAACCAATTCCTTAGCTTCGTCGTTCAAACGCTTGACATGCGTGGTCAAGCCCCGCAGGTCGCCTGTTAATTCGTTGATGTTGGCTAAGGTTCGGTGAGCATCTCGGCTCAGGCCGGGTACTTCCAGCAAAGCCTTGTCAATACTTTTTTCTAATTCGTTCAGCTTCCCGGTCAGATCTCTCATGCCACTTAGAATTTCACTGATGTGTTTTTGGTTTTCATCGCTCAAGACATTGTTTAGGCGCACCATAAAAATATCAGTCTTGCGTAAAATCTCTTCCCCGGCGTCTAACAGTTGGTCGGTTTTTGACGGCCTGATGGGTATGCGGTATTCAGGCTTATCGTTGCCCGGCGGAAGCAGCTCCCTAACACCGCCGGCGTCAAGCAATTGCAACTGGGTCAGGCCGGTTACGCCTTTTAATTGCAACACCCCGTACACCCCCCGGGTTAAGGTAATGTCTTTGTCAACCTCAATGGGTATAACGATAATGTTGCTGTCGTTAGGGTCAAATTGAATGCTGATAACCTTACCGACGGCAATGCCGCGAAAATACACCGTTGTCTCAGGGTTTAAGCCCGCAACTGATGCCTGAGTCGCGACAAAATAAAGGTTGCGCTGTTCCTGGAAGCGACCGAGCCAGATGATGCTGGCGACAGTAATGGCCACTAGGCTGAATAAAAACACCCCGGTAGCCAGCGCGTGGTTGGTTTTAGCCATGCTCGTACCCTAAGTTTTGAAACACTCGCTTTGCCCGTAGGTTATGGAAAAAATCGTTGATAAAAGCATGTCGGCCTTGCAAGACAAACGGCAGCGAACCGTAGGCAATCACTTGCCGGTCAGCCAATACGGCAACTTTAGTACACAAATCGCGTAACACGTCCAAGTCATGGGTCACCAAAACCACGGTAAAATGCAATTGCCGGTGCAGCCCGGCCAACAAATCGACAAAGTCTTGACTGGCTATTGGGTCCAGCCCTGCGGTTGGCTCATCTAACAACAGCAGGCCAGGTTCTAAAATCAACGCCCGCGCCAACGCCACCCGCTTAATCATACCGCCTGAGAGTTCCGCCGGCTTCAACCAGGCGTTTTGTGGCTGCAAGCCCACGGCCAGCAGCTTCATGATCACCAAGCGTTCGATCACGCGCTCATCGCGTATACCCGTTTCCCGCAGCGGAAAAGCTATGTTCTCAAATACATCCAGGGCACTGAACAGAGCACCCCGCTGGAACAGCACACCGCACAGTTGGGCGGCGGTTGCCATAGCCGTGTGCGTTAAAAAACCGTCTAAGGTCTCCCCCATTAGGCGCACCCTGCCTTGGCTGGGTGTCTGCAAACCCATAATTTCACGCAATAACGTTGTTTTGCCGCAACCGGACGCGCCTACCAGGCCGACGATTTCACCCCTAGCAATGGTCAGGTTAATGTCTTGGTGGACAATTTTTATGTTTCCTAAGTCATCGCTGAACTGAGTCCACAGGTGTTCAATTTCAATGGCAGCCGTAACGGTCATGAAAAACCCACTGCCATAAACAAAATGGCAAACACCGCGTCCATCATGATGACCGCAGTAATGGCCGCAACCACCGAGTTGGTAGTCTCATTACCTAAGCTTTCCGTGTTAGGCTTGATTTTAAAACCGAAATGGCAGGCAATCAAGGCGATGCAAAACCCAAATACAGTGCTTTTTAGTAAGGCGATCAAAAGGTTGCTTAACGGCACCACTTCCGGCAACTTAAATAAAAACTGCCGGTAACTAATGTCCAAGATACCCTGCGCGGAGAGGATGCCACCAAGCAACGCCGCAGCACTGGTCCACACAGCCAGCAAAGGCAACACTACGGCCAAGGCGGTCACTTTTGGCAAAACCAAGCGCAAGGAATGCGATATCCCCATCGCCGACAAGGCATCCAATTCTTCCGTAACCCGCATGATGCCAATTTGTGCCGTCATTGCCGAGCCAGAACGTCCGGCCACCAAAATTGCCGCCAACAACGGACCCAGTTCACGAATAATGCTCATGCCTAAGATATTGATAATAAAAATTTCACCACCAAACATTTGCAACTGCAAAGCGGACAAGTAGCTTAAGACAATGCCAATCAAAAAACCCAACAAGGCAGTAATCCCCAGTGCTCTGACTCCGGTATCGTAGACGGTGCCAATGACATCCGGCCAAGGAATGGCCCTAACATTGGCCAGCAAATAGCCAAAATCCAACACCAACTGCCCCAACAAAGCCAGCACACTCAACACGTGCCCAAAAAAATTGCGTAACGGCTTGTTTAGCGTCTGCTCCATTATCTGGGCAACGGACCGCCTCGGTGTCAGCACCGGCACCATGCCCGGCACCTCTTGCCAGTGCTCTAACAACCGCAGGTGATCGCGGCTGCCTTGTATTGAGACCGGCAAATGCCCGCCCCAAGCCTGCCAAATTTGCAGGGCGGCGTAACTGTCCAGCAAGGCCATCGCGCTTAAATCCCAGTGCAATTCTGGGGTATCGCCCAGTGCCTGTAATTTTTTTAACACGTCTTTATCCGGCAAAAGCCTGGCCAAAGTCCAATCGCCAGCCAAGCCGACGCAGACTCGCCCGTCCTCTAACCGAGATTCAACTAACCGCAGGGCCTGCCCGGGCAGGGGGTTAGGGTCCGTTTTCGATGACACCGCCTACCTCCTGGCCGTTTTGTTCAAATCGTGGCCAAGCGTTCAGGACCGCCTTGACCACCGTTGCCAAGGGAATGGCAAAAAACACGCCCCAAAATCCCCATAACCCGCCAAAAAACAAGATAGCGACAATAATGGCCACGGCATGCAAGTTAACGGCTTCCGAAAGCAAAAACGGAATCAACACCACAGCATCGACAGCCTGGATAACCGCATAGGCGATCAGCACATACATAAATTCATCCGCTTGCAAGCCCCATTGAAAATAGGCTACAAACACCACAGGGAACGTCACTAAGGTTGCACCGATGTAAGGGATAATCACCGACAAGCCAATCAGCAAGGACAGCAACATGGCATAGTTCAAGCCGATGGTTGCAAACGTAATGTAACAGGCCACCCAAACAATAATGACCTCGGTAATTTTTCCGCGTACATAATTGCCAATCTGGGTATCCACCTCCTGCCACACTTGGCGGGTCAGGTGGCTATTTTTGGGCATACAGTTCAACACCCAGGCGATAAACAATTTTTTGTCCTTTAAAAAGAAAAACACCAGCATCGGCATCAAAAACAAATACACCAAGGTGCTGACCAACCCCAGCACGGAGGCAGCGGAAAAAGACAGCACCGTCTGCCCGTAGCTTAACAACTCCCGCTGTATACCCAGCAGTATTTGCTGAGTTCGGTTCTCGGTCATCCAGGCCGGGTACGCTTGCGGCAAGCGCAGAATTTCTATTTCAGCGCGGTTTATCAGATACGGTATGTTCTGCATCAAGTCAAAGGTTTGTTGGGATACCTTAGGGGTCAGGTAAAACAACAAAAATCCCACCCCCACAACAAAAGCAAAAAACACCAGACACACCGCCAGCAGCCTAGGTGCGCCGCAGTGTTCGGCCTTGCCAACCAAACCTTCAAGCAAATAGGCCAAGACCACCGAGGCAAACACCGGCATTAACACGCTCGCCAAAAAATAAATCAGCCCAAAAACCACCACCAGAACCACCGCTAACGACACGGTCTGTTCGTTTGGCAGCACCCGCCTATACAGCGCATTAAAAAAATCCAGCCGAGTTAGGTTGGTCATAGCCGATAGGCTCCGTATAGCATGATGACGGTTGCTATATTACCGTTAACCCAGAACTTAGACCTACTCAGACTTTGCAACGGCGGTACCATCCCTTACAATGACTGCCCGCCTGACAATTAGGATTTCATGATGCAATTTGATGTTTTTAATGGTGATGCCGATGGTATTTGTGCCTTGGTGCAATTGCATCTGGCTGCACCGAGACCCCCCCAGCACCGGTTGGTTACCGGTCTAAAAAGGGACATCCTGCTGTTGGATCAAGTCATCGCAAGTCCGGGCGATCAAGTGACTGTCCTGGACATTTCCATGGAAAAAAATGCCGCTGCCCTGCTGAAAATTCTCGCCCAAGGGGCGCACGTCCTCTACGTGGACCACCACCAGGCAGGCGAAATTCCAGTCCATTCCAACCTTAAAGCAATTATTGACACCGGCGCCAACACCTGCACCAGCCTGCTGGTTAACGACTACCTCAACGGGCAATACCGGGCTTGGGCGGTTACTGCCGCTTTTGGCGACAATCTGATTGACAGTGCCGTAGCCGCCGCAAAATCTTTGTCGCTGTCAGAGCAACAACTTGAAAAACTTAATAATTTAGGCGTTTGCATCAACTACAACGGCTACGGCGGCAGCGTAGCCGACCTGCATATTGCCCCTGAAGCCTTATTCCGGGAGCTGGTCGTCTACCCCTCGCCGTTTGCGTTTATGGACGACAACCCGCAGACCTACCAGCACTTGCTCGCCGGCTACGCCGATGACATGGCGCAGGCACTCAGGCTGAAACCGGAACACCAAACTGCGGCGATCGCCGTTTACATTCTGCCTGACCAAGCTTGGGCCAGGCGCGTCAGCGGCGTGTTCGGCAACGAGCTGGCCAACCGGCAGCCCCAGCGTGCCCACGCCGTGTTGAGTTTGACCGCTAAAGGCGACTACCAAATCAGCGTCAGGGCTCCCTTGTCCAACAAAACCGGGGCGGACGAATTGTGTTCGCAATTCCCCACCGGCGGAGGGCGAAAAGCCGCCGCCGGAGTCAACCATTTACCCGTAGAACAATTGCCTGACTTCATCACGGCTTTTGCCCGGCAGTACCGGTAAAATGCCGCTTGACAAAACTTAAGCCCTAACCGCCGCTTAAATTAACTCAGTTCACTCCCTAATAGCCTATGAACACACCCAGCAAAAGCTCCAACACCGTCTGGCACCATGCTACCGTTGCCCGCGCCGACCGGGAAAGACTGCATGGCCATAAAAGTGCCATCATTTGGTTCACTGGTTTGTCTGGATCGGGCAAGTCTACTCTGGCCCATGCCGTGGAAGATCGTTTGTTCAGGCAGGGCGTTTCTACGTTCGTGCTGGATGGCGACAACATCCGCCACGGTTTATGCAGCGACTTAAGCTTCAGTAACGAGGATCGAATAGAAAACATACGCCGCATCGGCGAGGTGGCCAAGCTCATCATAGAAGCGGGCGTTATCACCTTGACTGCCTTCATTTCCCCGTTCAAATCTGACCGCAACGCCGCCAGAAATCTGGTACCGCATGGCGATTTCTTAGAAATTTACTGCCAATGCCCGATTGAAACCTGCGAACAACGCGATGTAAAAGGCCTTTACAAAAAAGCCAGGTCCGGACAAATCCCCCATTTCACCGGCATTGCCTCACCTTACGAAGCCCCGGAGAATCCCGAATTGGTGGTCAACACCCACGAGCAATCGTTAGATGACAGCGTAGCCAGCATCATGGTTTTGTTAAGGTCGCGCGGCATCGTTAGTTTAACACCTTGATATTAAAGGCATTTCAGCACCATAAGGGTGATGTCGTCGTCAAAGTTATCGCGACCGGCAAAGGCCTTAGCCGCCGCCAACAAGGCTTGCAGTATCTGCCGAGGTTCTTCCCCGGCATGTTGCCGCAACACACTGTCCACCCTGTCCACGCCAAAAAACTCACCGGCACCGTTTTCCGCTTCGCTAATGCCGTCGGTAAAACACAACACCACATCGCCCGAAAGCAAGCTAACCGATCGCTCGGTGTAGCATTCGTCCGGGTTCACCCCCAAAACCAACCCCTGCGCCACCAACGGCTGACAGCACCGAGTTTTAGCTTCAAACCACAGCGGGTAAGGATGCCCGGCACTGGCAAAAACCGCCTGGTGCGTTTTACTATCAAACTGTAAGTAAAACAGGGTAATGAAATAATCGGCTTTGTCCAAGTCTTCAAATAAAGAAGCGTTCAGCCATTGCAACACTTGTGCCGGCGTACCCGGACGGCTAGCCTGGGCGCGGAGGGCACTCCTAGTTTCCACCATAAACAGTGCCGGGCCGATAGAGTGGCCACAAACATCAGCAATCACCATGTCCACACAACCATCGCTGCGGAAAAAGTAATCGAAGTAATCGCCGCCAATGCGGTTAGCCGGCAGGCACAACCCGGTCACTTCAAACCCGGGTGCCGACAAGGGTGCGGAGGGTAACAAAGACGCCTGGATTTTTTGGGCAATGGCGATTTCGTTTTGGGCAATGGCCAAAGCGATATGGTTTTCGCGGATTTGTTGCTCGGCCGCTTTGCGGGCCGTGATGTCGTTGATAAAGCCGCTAAAAATGTAGCGTTGCCCCAGTTTCAGCGGGGACACGCTCACTTCCACCGGAAACTCACTGCCGTCGCGGCGCAGGGCGAAATGCTCGACCCGTTTGTTAAGCAGGGGGCAAACGCCTAAGCTCAAAAACAGCGCCAAACCCCGTTGAAAATCGCTGCGGTAGTGCGGCGGGACAATCAACTGCCCTACAGACTGGCCAACGGCCTCCTGATACGTCCACCCAAACAGCATCTCGGCCTGGCCGTTCCAATCCGTTATGAACCCGTCAGCATCCATCAGAATGATGGCACTCAAGGCGTTTTCTATCACTAACCGGGTGCGTTGCTCACTTTCCACCAGTGCATCCTCGAAATGCTTTCTGGCTGTGATATCGCGGTCAACGCCCCGCCATTTAAGCAATTTTCCTGACGGGTCGATAATCGGCAAGCCGGTCGATTCGGTATAGACCAGATGGCCGTCTTTGTGCCTTAAGGTGTTGACCAAACCGTAAAAGGGCTGGTACAGGTCAGCAAAACTTTTTTGATAGACTTTGTCTTGGTCGGTCAAAAACGCGGTGTAATGCTTGCCCAGCACCTGGTCTGGGACAAATCCCAGTATCTGCCCAACCGCCACGCTGCTGTAAATGTAGTAACCCTCAGAGTTTTGCTCCCACAGCCATTCGCCGGTCATCTCGGCCATCTGCCGGAAGCGCTCCTCGCTTTCAGCCAAGGCCGATTCAGCCGCTTGGCAAAAATCAATTGCTGGGTGTTCTAACGCGTTTATCACGGTTTGCACAAGGCATCACTTAACTTCAGCCACTTAAAAAAAAACGACCAACGACTGCGTTAATCGCTGATCAAAAATCAACGGGCGTCTGCAAAAGCCCTAAGACAGCTTAATTAGGCGCTGTTCTTGCGCCGACTGCAAAGCGGCGACCATCGCCCGGCAATTGCCTTTGGCATCGTCGAAGGTCAACAAAGGCGCCTGCCCAGCCAACACGCATTGGCTGAAATGCTCGATTTCCAGGCAAAAATGGTTGGCTGGCGGCAAGTGCTCTTCGCCTTCGCGTCCGTCTTCAGACCACCAGGAAATCACCGGCACATCGCCCGGCATACACCAGACGGTGTGGCATTTTAGGCCGCCTTTGCTGCCAATAATTTCGTACTCGCAGCGGCGGGCGCGGTTAAAACTGACATCAAACTGGGCAAAGCGGCCTTCGCCGTAATCAAACACGCCGCTACAGGCCGAATCAGCCCCGCTTTCCACATAGTCTGCCATCGCCATTACCGACAACGGTTCCTGGCCAAAACACGTCCGCACACAATGAATGGCATAGCAGCCAATATCCCACATGGCCCCGCCGCCTTGCTCGATGGATTCGGCCAGCCGGTACCGCCGCGCCGGTCGCATCATGAATGAGAAACGGGCGTGTACCGTGCGAATGTCGCCAATTAACCCCGAGTCCAGCAATTCGCGTACCCTAGCGTGTTGAGGATGGAAGCGGTACATGAACCCTTCCATCACCGTAACGTTTTGTTTAAGTGCCGCTGCCTCAATGGCTTCAATATCCTTAACTTTTAAGGCCATCGGCTTCTCGCACAGCACATGCTTGCCTTGGTCAATGGCCTTTAATACCCACTCGGCATGTTCGTGGTTGGCCAGTGGCAGATAAATGGCCTGCACCTCGGCATCGTCTAGCACGGCTGTCAGGCTGTCATAGACCTTAACGTGCGGTTGATCCGGTGCGTAGCTTGCCAAGGTTGCTGCCGCTGCACCAACCCTACGGCTGCCAATGGCCGTTAATTTGGCGTTGCCCGCCTCCACGATTGCCGGCAGCAAACGCTCGTTGACCCGCGCCGCACCCAAAATTCCCCAGCATACTCGTTTGTCCGCGTTCATTTTCCCTCCTCGTCGGTATTCAAAGCCAATGCCCTAATAGTAGGGTACTGCGTGTTAAAAAGGCCTCACTTTAGGCAAAAAATCACTTTTTTGCGCTTAGTTCCGCCAAAAAATAAAAACCTTGGCTACTATTAGCCTTCCCTAACATCTCCATCAACTTTAATTCCATCAACCTTACTAAGGTGTCCCTCGTGAAAAAAATCGCAACCGTCCTGTTGCTGGCGTTTTACCCGCTTGCCAGCCCCGCACAAATTTTTAGCACCGACATTTTTATGTCCAATCCCATCACCGGGGAAAGTGACAGCTTTCAGCGCACTTACCATGTCGCCCGGGATTTTTTTGACGACATGTCACACGCCGGCTTCACGCGCCTGTTCCCGGACTATTCCATCAACTCGATCGTGCAGTCAACCAACATTTACAACGGCTTGGCTACCAACCTGTCCTTCCCGGTCAGCGGCAGCTCTAAGCTAATTTTTGAAATTCCAAAACTGGGTATCACCCGGACATTTAACGAACGCACCCGCGGCCAGTCCACCAACGCATTGGAACATTACCTACGCAATGACATAAACGGCACTGCCTCTAAAATTGCCCGATACCAAATTGGCAACACCGGCACCTCACCGCTAGCCGGCAACCCCGCCAGCTTGCAAGGCCAGTTGGTGAACAGCAACTTTGACAACGCCGCCCGAGCCTCCTGGCCCACCGACGCCAGACCGCACCCATTTGCGGTGGGCGTAGGCGGTGGGATTTACCGGCAACAAGATGTTAACACCAGCATTGTCATCATTCCTATCAGCCAAGCCATCAGCATCGATTCCGACCATCCGGGCAGAAAACTGCTGCTGAACGGTCAGTTCAACCACGTCACTATCGGCCAAGCCGAATCCTTCCAAGGCAGCGTAGGCTTAGGCTACGCCCATCCTTTAACCGACAACTGGTCACTCGTACCCAGCGTCAACTACGGCGCGATAGGCTCGGTGGACCTTTACAACCTCGGGCAAATTTTTTCCACCACCTTAACCAACAACTACCGCTTTAAGCTAGGTGACTACACGCTCTCCACCGCCAACATGTTTGGCTATTACCAAACGCTGCCGTTAAACGTCGCCGGTGTCCACTCAAACCCTGACATCACCAACTACGTTCTTAAAAACGGTTTTTTTGTTGACAAAATACTGCCCTTCACGGCATTCGGGCATAGACTGAACGCCAAAGGCTTGTTCACGGATACCCAGTTTTTTGGCTCTGCCGTGTTTATTCGCCAGTTTAACGAGGTGGGCTTGCAAATTGACAGCGTCGATAAAGTGCAGTGGCTGGACACCCTCAGCTTTGGCCTGGCCGATGCCTTAAGTTTGAGTGCCAAGTATATGTTCAGTATAGAAAACCCGGACAACTTTGAGGGCTACGAAATTGGCATAGGCTACAGTTTTTAAGCTTGCCTTACTCGCGCCGAAACGTGATGCGGATAATACCACCGGGGCAACTAACCCGGTGGCGTTATTCGTCGGTCTCGCCCTGCGGGGGCTTCCTCCAGCCCAACCAAAACCGGCTGGACGGCTGCGGCTGGGCAAAGTAATAGCCTTGGTATACCAAACACCCCCTAGCCCTCAGAAAGGCCAGTTGATCCTCTTTTTCCACGCCCTCGGCGACCACATCAAGGCCTAAGTTTTTTGCCATATGGATGATAGTTTCCACAATCACCGCATCGCTAGAGTTGCAGGTGACTTCTCCGACGAAATTTTTATCAATTTTCAACTGGCTAAGCGGCAGATTTTTCAAATACAACAAAGACGAGTAGCCAATACCAAAATCATCCAGCGAAATTCTTACACCCATCGCTTGTAAACAGCGCATTTTTGCGAGGGTGTCTGGCATGTTTTCAATCACACAACTTTCGGTCAGCTCGACCATCAACCGCTCTGCGTCCAGGTCGGAATTTTCCAGGGCAAAGCGTACCCGATCGACAAAATCCGCCTGCCTGAACTGTTTAGCACTGACATTAACGGCCACATGGTCAATGGTATTGCCTTGCAGTTGCCAGGCTTTCACTTGTTGACACACCTCAGTTAAGGCCCATTGCCCAATTAACACGATCAGATGGCTTTCCTCCGCCAACGGAATGAACTCCGCTGGAGACATGGTGCCTTTGTCGGGGTGTGTCCAACGCACCAACGCTTCTGCACCCCAGAGTCTGCCTTCATGATCCACTTGGCTTTGGTAGTGCATGTGCAACTGCCCTTCTTGCAAAGCCTTGTGTAGATCACGCTCCAAGGTAAGCCGTCGGTCGGCGTGTTCGTGCATGCCCGGATTAAAAAATCTGACGCCGTTGCGCCCGGATTCCTTGGCCCAGTACATGGCAGTATCGGCGTGCTGAAGAATCGACTCGGCCGATTCGTGTGCATCTGGAAACAAGGCAATGCCGATGCTGACCGTAAAATGCCAGCTCATCGCCAAGACGGTGTAAGGCAGGCTGATCGCCGCTAACAAGTGTTCGGCTAAGACCCGCGCACTTTCGGTCGCTTGCCGAACGCTTTCGCTGTCGCCCTGCACCAGCACAATGAACTCATCGCCGCTCAAGCGGGATACCGTGTCGCCCTCGTTCACTAAAGCCTTCAGGCGTTCTGCTACCTGCACCAGCAGCTCATTGCCAACAGCTTGGCCTGAGGCGTCATTAATGTTTTTGAACCGATCCAAATCCAAAAAAAACAAGGCTCCGTACCGACGCTGGGTTTTAGCACGGTCAATTTCGTAGCCTAGCCGCTCCAACAACAAGCGTCGGTTCGGCAGGTGCGTTAATGAATCGTAGTAGGCCAGGTCGTAGATTTCCCGCTCCGCAGCCTTAATTTCACTGATATCAGAAAAAATTCCCACATAATGGGTGGTTTCACCCGCCTGATTTTTTACCGCTGTCAAGGTCAACCACTCTGGAAAAATTTGGCCTTTTTTGTTGCGGTTCCAAACCTCCCCTTCCCATCGGCCTGTGTCAGTCAAACTCTGGTACATGGCTTTATAAAAATGGCCGTCATGAATGCCCGATGCCAAAATTTTCGGGTTTTTGCCAATGACTTCGGCGGCTGAATAACCGGTAATGTCAGAAAACGCCTGATTAACTCGGAGTATGCTGTTTTTGTGGTCCGTCACCAGAATGGCTTCATGAGACTGAAAGGTTGTCGCAGCAATCAGCAATTCTTGTTCGTTGTCTTTATGCTCAATAGTGATAGCGGTTACATGCGCCATCTGTTCAACAAACTCCAGCTCACAAGGCCCGGGGGCATACGGCTGGCTGTGGTAAAACGCAAAAGTCCCCAGAACACGGCCATCGGCCGCCACAATAGGCTGCGACCAACAGGCCCTGAACGGGGTTTGCAGCATGATCTGGCGAATCGGTTGCCAATTCGGGTGGTTTAACAAATCCTCAGCCACCACGGTTTGTTTGGTAAATACGGCCGCCCCGCAACTGCCGACACTAGGGCCTAGTGTCAGGCCTTCCAGTGCTTGAATATAACTATCTGGCAAGCTAGGTCCCGAGGCGCAGTGCAGCGTTTGCCGGTTGGCATCGAACCGCATAATCGAAGCGCACCAGCCTGGGTACAAGCTCTCGCAGCTTAAGGTAATCGCGTCCAAAATGGTTTGCAACGGCCGGTTTTGCGCCAACAGCTCCAGCACTTGACTTTTTATTTCTTGTTGCGCCTGCAATTGCTTGCGCTGGGCTATTTCCGTCCTCAGGTGTTTGTTCGCCGTACGCAAAGCACCGGTTTTCTCCCGCACCAACGCGGCGATACCGGCGGTTTTTCCGGTCAACAACAACGCTCCTAAGCCGGTCATGGCACACAAGGTAAAACCACCCGCCAATAACCACCACACGGCCGAAGTGCGCTGCATCGCAAAAAAATCGGCTGCCGGCTGGTACTCAATTAGCCAAACCCGATCGGCAAAATTCAAATACCGACGATCGCTTAACTGCATGGCGTACCCGGTCTCTTGGGTGAATTCAGGCCGGTTGCTAAACAACAAACCCTGCGCTTGGCTGTCTTTGACAGACAGCCAGACTTGCACTATGGGCAGGGATTGCAAAATGCTTGTTAACTTGTCGCCGACCCGGAACACCGAGACGACAAAACCCAAAAAAACCCGTTCTCGTTCTAACTCGGTCGTCAACGGGCGATTTTGTTGATAGACAGGGGTGTAAAGAACAATGCCGAGATTCTGGTTTTTTAGGTCTTGCACCAAGCGTACGCCCGGCGTGGCGACCGTGATGCCGCGCGCCACCGCAGCCTTAATGACCGGGCGTATGTTCGGATTGCTGCTGACATCAAAACCCAGCGCCTTTTCGTTGCCTTGCAGTGGTTCAACAAAGCGGATAGGAAAATAAAACGCTTGGTCTGGGCTGACCACCAAGCGGCCTTGGTCATCAAACCCCTTAATCAAAAATTCGCCTTTGCCCTCCAACACAGCACGCTGTTCATGGGTAATGCGAGGCGTCCATTCTAAAGCCAGCAGGGTGGGATGGGCCGCCAACAAAGCAGCCGCAAATTGCTTAAATTTGCCACCATCCACCGAATCCGAACTGTCAAAAAACGCTTTTAATGCCCAATTTGTTTTTATGCTCTGGTTTAGGTTTTGGTTAATTTCACCGTGCAAGACGCTCACCTGCTGGGCAAACAAGGTCTGTAGCCGCCCGATTTCCATGCGCTTGCTGTACTCAACCAGGGCTATCAGCACGACCAGCAAAAACAGCAACGGGTAGGTGATGAAGCGATGGCGCAGTTTCCAGAAAGCCTTTCCTTGGCTAAACGGCAAATAAATCAGCGGCGTAAAGATGATGACACCAATCGTATCGCCCACCCACCAAATCAGCCAATACCGTAAAAAACCATCGGCATCGATCATGCCGCCATAAAGCAAGACGGTGCTGCCCAGGCTAGGGGCAACCAAACAACTGACCGGACCCGCTAAGATCATGAAACGGAAAATTTTGCCTGCCTCGACTAAAGGGTCATCGCGCCCCACAAAACGGCGAATCAACCAGCTACCTAGCCAGGCCTGCAAGGTGCTGGCCGTACCGATAAAAAATACCGGCAGCCACGCCGTCCATTCACGCCCTGAACCGGAGTCCGGCAAAAAAACGTAGGCTTGGGTCAATACAGCACCTAAAATGAGACCCAACAAGGCCCGGTTGCCATAAACCAACAGACCCGCTAAAGCAATGCCGGCAGACGGCCAAACCGGACTCACCTGATAAGGCGGCACAATCAACCAATGGCCTAACAGGCCGCCGCCAAAATAACCCAACAGCAGCGCACCATTAATAAAAAAATTCGCTTTCAAATTAGCCATAACTTTTGCTTAAGCCAGCCACCCGCTTGTTTCTCCAGTTGAAACTAAAAATTTTAAACAATATTTAATCCGGCCTAACCCCACTCATTGCCTCCCAGGTACACCGTGCTAAACACCGTTTTCATACCCGCATTAACCGACAATTACAGTTATTTAATCAACGACCCGGTCACCGGGCAAACCGCCGCAGTCGACCCGGCCCTTGCCCAGCCGGTTTTAGCCGTTTTGGCACAAAATCGCTGGCAGCTAACTTTTATCCTCAATACCCACCACCACGACGATCATGTCGGCGGCAATGTGGCATTGCAGCAGCACACCGGTTGCACCGTTATTGCCGCCGAGTCCGATCGCCACCGCATCCCCGGCATCGGGGTAGGGGTCCGTGACGGCGACACGATTCAGTTAGGTAAACACACCATGCGTATCATCGCCACGCCCGGCCACACCTTAGGCCACATCGTTTACTATTGCGCTGATGACGGCCTGTTGTTTTGCGGCGACACCTTGTTTGCCATGGGTTGTGGCCGCTTGTTTGAAGGCAGTGCTGAACAGCTCTGGCATTCCTTGCAAAAACTGAAACAACTGCCGCCTGAAACCCAAATTTACTGCGCCCACGAATACACCCAAGCCAATGCCCGCTTCGCCTTAAGCCTTGAACCCCACCACACCCGCCTCAAACAGCGCATGGAACAAGTAACCGAACTGCGCCGCCGCAACTTGCCCACCCTACCCACCACCTTAGCCGAAGAACTGGCCACCAACCCGTTCCTACGCGACCACGACCCCGCCATGCAACACGCCATCGGCATGACCGGGAGCGAGCCGTTGGCCGTTTTTACCCAACTGCGCCGGATGAAAGACCGTTTTTAATCGGTGAGCGGTTTCTTGTTCATCAAGAACAAGTAAAAACGACGTTATCAAATCACAGGCGAGCTAACTGACCCGGTTGTTTAAGATGTACCTGCAAACGAATGCAGGCATCCGCTTGTTCCTGGTAAAAATCGGCGGCTATCCAAGTGTCGCCCACAGCCGCTAATTGATCGTCCAAATACAGCAACGGCAACAGTGCCCGCTGCCAGGGTGGAATGGCGGCTTCTTGGTACAACTTTTTTAGGCTATGACGGCCTTGCCGATGCGGCAGGCGGATGGTTTCACCGCCGCTGCGGAATCTCACTGCAACCCGCGCTTGCTGCCAACACGACAAAGCGATACCCGTCGAGGCGCGCAGCCACGCTAACTGCCTGCCATCGCCCAGAGCCAGCGTGGGCTGTTGGGTATCCCACAGCAAATCGGTGCAAAGAGGGGGCGTGGGCGGTGGCAAACAATACAGCGTGTCGCGGTAACGCCGCCAGCAGCGGCCCTGGCTGTACAACACCGGAACGCTGTCCGGGCGAGCCATCGCCACCTCAGCCAATAAGCGGCCAACAAAGGCTTCCGACGGCATTTTTAAGCCCAGACGCTGGCACCATTGCCGCAGCACTAAAGCTTGCTTGCCTTCCGGCAACGCCAACAACAAGGGCAGATGTAACGTGTTATCGGCGGCGTTTAAAACCGGTATCAACGCGGCTGTGGCCATTTCGGCTAGGTGTTCTTGCGCCGCCCCGCAATGGCGAGCGGTGCGCGCCACTGTTTTGGCCAACGACGGCCAACGCTGTTTCAGTTGCGGCACGAGGGCGTTGCGCAAAAAATTGCGGTCAAAGTCGCCGTTTTGGTTGCTGGGGTCGTCCACCCAACACAACGCTTGGGCCAGCGCGTAAGCGTCTATCGCTGGCTTAGGGATGTTCAGCAATGGCCGTAACATCCGCCCTGCCCCTAACGGCAGGGCCACCGGCATCCCCGCTAAGCCTTGCACCCCGGCACCCCGAAACAATTGCAGCAACACCGTTTCCAGCTGATCATCCTGATGGTGCGCCACCAACACTGCATCATCCGCCGCCAGCAACGCCGCTAAGGCTTGGTAGCGGGCGCGGCGGGCGGCTTCTTCCGGGCTTTGTCCTGCCCGGGCGCGGGCATCCACTCGCAGCAGTTCAAAGCTTACACCCAGCCCTGCGGCACTGTGCTGGCAATGTTCACCCCATGCCTGTGCTTGTGCCTGCAAGCCGTGGTGCACATAAACTGCCGTCAAGCGGCTCCGCAAAGCCGGTACACCCGCACAAACGTGCAGCAAAACATGGGAATCGACACCGCCGCTGTAGGCTACATACAACCGGCCTGCAACCGCATGCTCATTTAAAAATGCTTTTATATCCAACAACATAAAAATGCAATCAACCATTAGCTAAGAATGGCTTTTAGCCTGCCTGTGTCGGCACGGAGGGGGTACAAAGCGATGGCACTAACGACGCAGCCGGGCTAACACCCGCCCCTAACCGGCACAGCCGACGCGCTGGCGAAAGCGTTGCCGATAGCCCTATAATGGCCACACTTTAAACCGATGGAGAAATAAATGCACGTTGTCACACTGATTAAAGGCGATGGCATCGGGCCGTCGATTATGGACGTAGCGGTTAAGGTCATAGCCGCCGCCGGTGCCAAAATTGAATGGGAAGAAGCCCACGCTGGCCTGGCCGCAATGACCCAATTCGGCAACCCGTTGCCCGAGGCCACCCTGGCCTCGTTCGATAAAACCCGCATCGCCTTCAAAGGCCCGTTGACTACGGTAGTCGGCACCGGTTTCCGCAGCATCAACGTCGCCCTGCGCCAACACTACGAACTTTACGCCAACGTGCGTCCGGCCAAAAGCTGGCCCGGCATCAAAACCCGTTACGATGACGTGGACATCGTCATCGTGCGCGAAAACACCGAAGGCCTGTACTCTGGCCTGGAACATTACCTGACCCCGAAAAAAGACATTGCCGAAAGCTTAGCCGTAATCACCCGAACGGCTTCCGAGCGCATCGTCGATTATGCGTTTAAATACGCCCGCGACAACCAACGGCGCAAAGTCACCGTCTGCCACAAGGCCAACATTTTAAAATACACCCAAGGCCTGTTTTTGGATGTCGCCCGCGAAATTGCCCCGTGCTACCCCGACATCGAATTTGATGAAAAAATCATCGACGCCGCCTGCATGCACTTGGTAATGAACCCCCAGCAATTCGATGTTATCGTCACCACCAACCTGTTCGGCGACATTTTATCCGACCTGACCGCCGGCCTGGTCGGCGGCCTAGGGCTAATGCCCGGTGCCAACATCGGTGCCGACGCCGCCCTGTTTGAAGCCGTGCACGGCAGCGCCCCCGACATCGCCGGCAAAAACCTTGCCAACCCCACCGCCGTGATTATGGCCGGGGCGATGCTGCTGAACCATTTAGGTGAACACGAAGCGGCGGACCGAATCGTCAACGCCGTGGTAAAAGTCGTCAACGAAGGCGTCCACGTCACACCGGATTTGAACCCAAACTCCAAAGCGGGCACGGTGGAAATGGGCGCGGCGATTGTGGCGGCGCTGGCATAACAATACAGGTTGGGGTGACAACAAGAACCCCAACCTTTCTAAGCTTAAACATGGAATTCCGCCGCAACAGATATTGCGAAACAGGGTGATAAACAGGTAAGACAATGAACACAACCTATCTCGAAAAAATAACCCAAGAAGTCCAACAAATGCCACCCGAATATCTCCCGGCTTTGTTTAACATCATCCATACCTTCAGGGAAAGCGTGCAGTTAAACACTGCAGCCCAAAGTTTTCAGCAAGGCTGGCATGACGCGATGGCAGGCGAAACCCAGCCGCTAGAAACGCTGTGGGATGATTTGGAAGCATGAACATCCGCTATACGGGCGAGTTCAAACGCAACTTAAGGCAGTTACAAAAAAAATACGCGCATATTCGAGAAGATATAGAGCCTGTTATTCACTCCTTGCAAGACGATGAACTTCTGGGCAAACGAATTCAGCAGGGTTCGCATGTTGTTTACAAAATCAGGGTCAAAAACAACTCTGCCCTAAAAGGCAAAAGCGGCGGTTTTCGCATCATTTATTACTTGCAAACTCAAACCGATATTGTATTACTGACGATTTATTCCAAATCCGAACAATCCGACGTTTCCAGCGCGGCAATCCAGCGCATCATCAAACAATCCACTGATTTAAGTTAGGAGCACCCCATGCTAACCCCATACCGCCAACACGCCGCCGAACGCGCCGCCGAAGGCATACCGCCGAAACCGTTGGATGCCGCCCAAACCGCCGCCCTGTGCGAACTCATCAAAAACCCACCCGCTGCCGACGACTGCATGGATGCATACCCTCTGGGGCATAAAGAAGGTACGACCCCAAGGATGGGGGAGGTGGCATCGCGTCTGGAACAGCGACCGAGAGCACCAACAGTAGGCGCTTTAGGCGACGCAG
>DBNW01000020.1:0-179 GCA_002299425.1 Methylococcaceae bacterium UBA662
TGCAAGCCGATGGCAAGATTCTATTGGGTGGGGGTAGCAGCATTAGAGACAACAGTGTCTTCGCCTTGGTGCGCTACCATGCCGATGGTTTATTGGACAGGAGTTTTGGCGGCGACGGCAAGGTCACCACCGACTTCGGTGGTGCCGATTGGGGCAGTTCAATCACCGTGCAAGCCGAT
>DBNW01000020.1:508-14895 GCA_002299425.1 Methylococcaceae bacterium UBA662
GATGGCAAGATTCTATTGGGTGGTTATAGCCAAAATTTAAGCACCGGTAGTTTCGACTTCGCCTTGGCGCGCTACAACACCGATGGCACCCTAGACAACACTTTCGATGGCGTCAATACCCTCAACGGCAATCCCCAATACACCGAAGACGGCGCCGCCATCGTCTTGGACAACACAGTGCAAATCTACGATGCCGAATTATCCGGCCGGGATAATTTCAATGGCGCGTCCATTACCCTAGCCCGGCACGGCGGCGCGGACAGCCAAGACGTGTTTTCCGGCAGCGGTGCCCTTAGGCTTAGCGTCAGCAATGCCCTGTTATCCGGTATCAACATCGGCACCGTCAGCAACGGCAACGGCACGCTGACCATCCAGTTCAACAGCAACGCCACCCAGGCGTGGGTGAATGAAGCCTTATCGGCGTTGGCCTACAGCAACACCGCCGACCAGCCGCCCGCCTCGGTGCCTATCGACTGGACGTTTAGCGACGGCAATACCGGCGCACAAGGCACCGGCGGCGCGTTAAAGGCGTTCGGTTCGACGACGGTCAACATCACATCAATTAATGACGCACCGACCCTGACGGCATTTGCCGCGCCGGTGGCGGACGACAAGGAAGACCAGGCCATCCAAATCCGCTTCGCCAACCTAAAAAGCCAAGGCAATGCGGCCGATATCGACGGCAAGGTGACGGCGTTTGCCATCAAGGCGGTTAGCAGCGGCAGCGTGGCCATCGGCGAAACGCTGGCCACGGCTAAACCTTGGCGGGCTGGCGGCAACGACACGGTGGATGGCGGCCATTCCGCGTTTTGGACGCCGCCGGTTAACGCCAATGGCAAACTGGCCGCATTCATGGCCGTGGCAGTGGACGATGGCGGGGCGGAATCGGCGAAACCCGTCCAAGCAAACGTGCGGGTTGCCGCAGTCAACGATGCGCCCCAGTTGTCCATACCCGCTGCCATCCGCTACACCGACACGGTTTTTGATGACACCTTCGCCACCGTTTCCGGGCGCTTGTCGGCGACCGATGTCGACAGCCGCTTGTTGACCTACGGGATTGCCGGGAGCAGAGACAATGGCGACGGCACGGTCAGCAGAAACAGTGCTTTCGGGGTGTTGACGGTGACAACCCGCAACGGCGCGTTTAGCTTTACCGCCGACGATACTGCGATCGAAGCGTTACGGGCACAAGCCAGCGCCACGTTTACCGTAACGACCTCGGATGGCAAAGCCAGCGGCCAAACCAGCCTTCAGGTCAACATCGCTCAACTAGGCAAGACCGAATCCCAAGGCAACGACAATTTAGTGGGCACGAACGCGAACGACCGCTTCAATGGCTTAGGCGGCAATGATGTGATTGATGGCCGGTTAGGGGCCGATACGATGCGGGGCGGGCCAGGCAATGACAGGTTTTATGTCGACAACCCCGGTGATGTGGTGATTGAAACATCGCTTCTGGCGAACGAGATTGACCAAGTATTTAGCGCAATCAGCTACACCTTGCCTCACAACGTGGAAAACTTGACGCTGATCGGACACGCGGCGATCAACGGCACCGGCAATAGCCTCAACAACGACCTTATCGGTAATGACCGGGCAAACACTCTTAATGGCGACGGTGGCGCCGATAAACTGACCGGCGGTTTGGGCAATGACGTGTATATCGTCAATCACAGCAAGGACAGGGTGATCGAAACCTCGACCCTAGCGACGGAGATCGACACCGTGAAAAGCTCGGTCAGCTATGCCCTCAGTAACAACGTGGAACACCTCATCTTGATGGGTTCAGCCGCTATCAACGGCACCGGTAACGCGCTTGACAACATCCTGACCGGCAATGCCGCCGCCAACACGCTGAACGGTGGCGGCGGTGATGATACGCTCACGGGTTTAGCGGGCGCCGATACCATGAACGGCGGCCGCGGCAATGACACCTATGTGGTCGATCATGTCGGCGATGTGGTCAATGACCATGGCACGCTGGCCAGCGAAATCGACAGTGTTTTTAGCTCGGTCAGTTACACGTTGAAAACCAATGTTGAGCATTTGCTGTTGATCGGCACGGCGGCGATCAACGCGACCGGCAATAGCCTCCCTAACCGTTTGATCGGCAACGCCGCCGCCAATACGCTAAACGGCATGGCCGGTAATGATTTCCTAGACGGCTCAGGCGGCGCTGACCTAATGCACGGCGGCACGGGCAATGACACTTATATCGTCGATCAGGCCGGTGATACGGTGACTGAATCATCGAACAGCCCCACCGAAATTGACCGGGTGGTCAGTTCCATCAGTTTCACCTTGCCCAGCCATGTAGAAAACCTAATTTTAGTCGGTACAGCCGCCATTAACGCGACCGGCAACGCGCTAGATAATGTCCTGACCGGCAACGCCGCCGCCAACACGCTGAATGGCGGGCCGGGTGTGGACATGATGATTGGCGGCGCAGGCAATGATGTTTATGTGGTGGATAACGCGGCAGATAGTGTTTCTGAAACGTCCACGGTAAGGTCTGAAATTGACAGGGTGGAAAGCTCGGTCAACCATACTCTAAGAGCCAATGTGGAAAATCTGACCTTGACCGGCTCCGCGCCGATTAATGGAACGGGAAATAGCTGGGCCAATGTCATCTTAGGCAATGCCGCTAATAATCTGCTGATTGGTTTTGAAGGCAACGACACACTAATGGGTGGCGCGGGTAATGACATACTGAATGGCGGGACCAACAAAGATGTGTTGACGGGCGGCCCAGGTGCCGATGCGTTCCGCTTTTCCATCATGCCGGCCCGGGGTGATGAGGATGAGATCACCGACTTTTCCGTCGCCGAAGATTCCATCCAGTTAGAAAACGCCGTGTTCACCCAGTTGTTTATCACCGGCCAATTGAACCCCGCCTATTTTGTCAAATCGGATGTCGCGCTGGATTTGGATGATTATGTCATTTACAACCCAGGGACGGGCACGTTGATGTATGACGCCGATGGCAATAACACCGGTGCGCCGGTTCTAATTGCAGTGTTGGGGACAAATTTGGCCTTGACCAATGCGAGTATTGTTGTGATTTAACCGGTTATTTGCCCTTGGCAAGGTCGGGCATAAAAAGCATGCCCGACCTACAGCTATCCCGTTAGGGTAGGCAAGAATGCCGGATTTTTCTTACCCGCAAAAACAGCGAAGCCGGTCAACTCTTAATCCCCACGCCTCGATGCAACAAATACAGCCCCAGCAACGCCAATACCAGGGTGAAGCCGCCGGTTATGACGAAGGCCAGCCTAATGTCCACGTCGGACACGCCGATGAAGCCGTAGCGGAAAGCGTTGACCATGTACAAAATCGGATTGCCCAGGCTTAGGGTTTGCCAGATGCCCGGCAGCATGGCCACCGAATAAAACACCCCGCCCAGATAACTTAACGGGGTCAGCACAAAGTTGGGGATGATGGAAATGGCGTCGAAACTTTCCGCGAGCACGGCGTTGATGAAGCCGGCCAGGGAAAACAAGGTGGCGGTCAGCACGGCGATGGACACTACGATCCAGCCGTTCTGGACGGCGATGTCGTCAAAGGTCCAGGCAATTAAGGCCACCACGCCGCCGACCATCAAGCCGCGAACCACGCCGCCGCAAACATAGCCGCTTAAAATCACCCAGCTAGGAATGGGTGCCACCAGCAGCTCTTCGATGTTGCGCTGGAATTTGGTGGAATAAAACGACGACACCACATTGGCGTAAGAATGGCTGATGATCGACATCAGGATAATCCCCGGCACGATATAATCCATGTAACCAGCACCGTTGATGACACCGATGCGGTCGCCGATTAGCCTGCCGAAAATTAAAAAATACAACGCCGTGGTAATGGCGGGCGGTAACAGCGTTTGCGGCCAGATGCGGATGAAGCGGAAAACCTCTTTGACGACCAGCGTACGCAAGGCGATGCCTACATTCATGCCGACAGCCCTGAGTTTTTCGCTGCCACCAAATCCATAAACAACTGTTCCAGTCGGTTGCTTTTGTTTTTTAGGCTGAGGATGCGGATATTGCGTCCGGTCAATTCCGCGAACAGCCGGTTCAGCCCCTGTTCTTTCGGCACCGACACCGCTAGGATTTTATCGGCCAGGCGTTCAATGCGAAAACCCTCAATAACAGGCACGTTAAGCAGCGGCTCGGCAATGTCCAGCACAAAATGATCGACCTGCAAACGCGCCAACAGACTCGCCATGTCGGAATGTTCGACAATCCGGCCTTGGTCGATAATGGCGATATTTCGGCACAAGCTTTCCGCTTCTTCCAAATAATGCGTCGTCAGGATAATGGTGGTACCTTGCTCATTCACTTTCTGCATCATGTTCCACATTGAATAGCGGATTTCTATGTCCACGCCAGCGGTAGGCTCGTCCAAAATCAGCAACCTAGGGGCATGCACTAAGGCCCTTGCGATCATCACCCGCCGCTTCATGCCGCCGGACAAACGCCTAGACACGGTATCGCGTTTATCCCACAAACTCAGGTCTTTCAGGCACTGTTCGGTCCTGTGTAAGGCCAATTTACGCGGCATACCGTAATAGCCAGCCTGGTTCAGCAAGATATTTTTGACGGTCTCAAATTGATTGAAGTTGACTTCTTGCGGCACTAGGCCAATGCAGTTTTTCGCCAGCGAACGTTGGCGCAGGAGATCGTAACCGAACACGCTGACCGAGCCGCCGCTCGGGCAAACCAATGAACTGATGATACCAATAGCGGTCGATTTGCCCGCGCCGTTGGGACCTAACAAGGCGAAAAAATCGCCCGCCTCGACATCCAAGTCTATGCCTTTTAAAGCCACCAACCCGTTCGAGTAAGTTTTCCGTAAGTTACGGATAGATAATGCGTTCATGCCAAACTACTTAACGGATGCCTGAAAATGAGATAGATTACGCGCCAATGCCCGCAGAATGCGGCAAAATTGCCCAAAAACCCAGCGATTTTATCAAACTCTAACCCGCTCCGTCGCCATAACTGGATAACCCGTGCAAACCCCACCCCCTGAAATCGTTGCCGCCGTAGACTTAGGCTCCAACAGCTTCCACCTGTTGGTTTGCCGCCTGCACGACGGCACGCTGCAAACCGTTGACAGCCTGAAAGAAATGGTGCGCTTAGCAGCGGGCCTGAACGAGGACAGCGTCCTTGACAACGCCACCCAACAACGCGCTCTGGCCTGTCTTGAACGCTTCGGCCAGCGCATCCGCCATCTGCCTCATGACAGCGTCCGAGTGGTCGGCACCAACACCCTGCGCACGGCGAAAAACGCCCAGAGCTTCATCACCCGAGCCGAACAGGCGTTAAACCACCCTATCCACATTATCACCGGGATAGAGGAAGCCCGCCTGATTTACTCAGGCGTCGCCTACAGTTTAGCCAGCAGCGGCGCTGTACGTTTTGTCATGGACATCGGCGGCGGCAGCACCGAGTACATTATTGGCACGGGCAACACGCCTTTGGAAAAAGAAAGCCTATACATGGGTTGCGTTTCGGTCAGCCAGCGCTTTTTTAAAAACGGCAAACTGTCTCGGCTTGCCTTTGACGCCGCCGTGCTATTCGCTAAACAAGAACTGGAACCGGTCGAGCAAAAATTCCAGCGCCGCCACTGGCATGAGGCGATAGGCGCATCGGGCAGTCTTAGGGCCATTGCTCGGGTGTTACAGGCAAAAAACTGGAGCAACAACGGCATCACACGGGCCGGCCTAGAACAGTTGGTCGGCTATATTTGCCATCACGGCCACATTAACGATCTGGGCTTGCCTGACCTAGACTTAGAACGCCTGCCGGTATTCCCTGGTGGTGTTGCCATCGCCTACGCCACGTTTTTAAGCCTGGGTATCGAGCAAATGACCGTTTCCGACGGTGCTTTGCGCGAGGGTTTGATCCAAGACTTGCTAGGACGCCTCTATAACCACGACATCCGCACCGATACCGCTAAAGAATTGGCAGGACGGTACCATACCGACTTCGCCCATGCCGTGCGGGTACACGATACCGCCAAGCGGTTATTGCGGCAATTGGTCGACGGCGGCTTCTTGCCCGCTAATGAAACCCTGTGCTTGTTGCTAGAATGGGCCGCCATTGTCCATGAAATTGGCCGCGATATCGCCCATAGCCAATACCACAAACACAGTGCCTACATCATCGAACACGGCGACTTAGCCGGCTTTTCCAACCAAGACAAAGCCTTGCTGGCAGCCATTATTCGCTCGCACCGGCGCAAGTTTTCCAGAGCCCGATTCCAAAACCTGCCCGAACCTTGGCGCTGGCAGGCCCCTTTCTTGTGCATTGTCCTGCGCTTAGCGGTATTGCTGCGGCGCAACCGGCACGACGAGCCGTTGCCGGAATTCACCTTGACCGCCAACCGAAACCAAATCAGCCTAACTTTTCCCAACCACTGGCTGGACCTGCAACCGCTAACTCGAGCCGACTTATCCCAAGAAGCCGACTACCTAAAAGCGTCCGGCTTTAACCTGTCATTTCGTTAAGTGCAGGTCATGACCCATTTATTGCTTTTGCCTTTGTATGCGCTAATAGCGTTGCTCACTGCCGGGATCTTGGTGGTGTTTTTTGGTATCGGCAACCGTGCCGACGTGCCCTTAGGGTGGCAGCTTAACGCCGAGGACATCGAACGGGCCAAAGCCTTGTTAGAAAGAGGCGCTAAAGCCCAACCTGAACGCATGGCCACCCTCACCCTGGACCCACAAGACCTAAACCTGGTGGCGAATTACCTGCTGAACCGATACAACACCAGTGCCGCTCGCGTTGGGTTAAAAAAAAACCAACTGACGTTTAACGCCACCCTAACCTTGCCCGACAACCCGTTAGGCAAATACCTCAACATCACGCTTGCTTTTGCCAATGTTGCCGGCAAACAACTGCCCGTCATCAGCCAATTCAAGGCCGGCAAACTGCCGTTACCGCCGGCTGTAGCGACCTTCGCCGTGGATTATTTCATCCGCCGTTCCAGCCTTAGCCACTACTTCACTCTGGCCACCCGGCCTGTAAAAAACATCCAAATTGACCCGGAACACATCACCGTCACGCATTTTTCCAGCATGGAAAGCCTGGTTCAGGCCAAACACCTGCTCACCCAGCCCAACGACCGGGATGCCCTGTCCGTCTACCAAAACCAGATTAACCGGATGCTCCAGCAACATGACCCCAAACGCTTACTGTCATTGGCGCAATTGCTGCAAAGCACATTTTCCTTAGCGCAACAACGCTCCACCCCCGACACCGCCATTACCGAAAACCGGCTGGCACTGCTCGCCGTCAACGCTTATGTCAACCGGTTTGCAAACCCGCTCAAACCGCATAAAGATGCCAACAAGCTGTATTACCCGACTTTTTTATTCAAACGCAACGACCTAGCGCAACATTTTATGGCCTCTGCCGCCCTAGCCGCCTCGCTTAACAGCCAAGTCGCCTCAATCGTAGGCGAAAAAAAAGAACTCAGCGACAGCCAACAAGGCGGCAGCGGTTTTAGCTTTGCTGACCTTGCCGCCGACAAGGCCGGCGCCCGTTTAGGCGAGACCGCCGTCGCCTCAAGCCAGTCCGCCCTCAAATTACAGCAAATACTGGCCCACACCCAGGACTACCGGGATTTTATGCCCGACCCAAAAGGCTTACCGGAACCGATGGGCAAAACCGAGTTTAAAAAAAGCTACCAATCCATCCACAGCCCAACCTACCACGCCTTAATCCGCCAAATAGACCAACAAATAGCCCGTTTGCCGGTCTATCAAAATCCCTGATTTTTACCACACGGCCACACTTTAAGATGACCCATTAAGCCCGCACTGGCTTAAGGTCTTGCTTGGTCGGCATCTTTGTTATGTGTCTTTAGTTACAGCACAATTATTATTTGGTAGCATGGCCTGCGGGTATTCTTATAAAAACAAACACCAGGAGCAGTGCCATGGCGGCCAAGACAGAAATTCAACTCAACGACGACTTCATCAAAATCAGCACGGCAAAACACCACGACCCCTTTGCCGTCTTGGGGCGGCATCCTGATCAAAACGACCCGAATAAAATTCAAATCCGTGTTTATTTACCTTACGCCGAGACCGTCCGTTTTGCTGATGGCGGCCCTGTTATCCCGCGAATCGAAGGCAGCGATTTTTTCGTTTACACCGCAAGCGCCAAAGAACTGCCTAAGCATTACCGGCTTGAATGGCACGACAAGGATCACGGCAAACATACCGACTACGACCCTTATGATTTTGGCGTGCAACTGCCTGAATTTGACCGGCACTTATTTGCCGAAGGCAAGCACTGGCACATTTACCAAAAACTGGGCGCGCATTTACAAACCGTTGACGGCATAGACGGCGTCTTGTTCGCCGTGTGGGCGCCGAACGCCAGCCGGGTCAGTGTGGTCGGCGATTTTAACCGCTGGGATGGGCGCTGCCACCCCCTGCGTAATCTTGGCAGCAGCGGCCTGTGGGAACTGTTCATCCCGGGCTTGGATGCCGGTTGCTTGTATAAATTTGAAATTTTCAGCCGCCAATCCACCCAGTTGCTGCTCAAAACCGACCCTTACGGGCAACAATTTGAATTGCGTCCGCAAACCGCCGCCATCGTCGTCAAAGAAAATACCTACCCCTGGCAGGACGCTGATTGGGTGGCGCAACGCGGCCAACACGATTGGCTGCATGAGCCGATGTCGATTTTTGAAGTGCATTTGGGTTCCTGGCGCCGCCATGACAACGGCGATTTTTTAACTTACCGCGAACTGGCCGAACAATTGGTGCCTTATGTCAAGGACTTAGGTTTCACCCACATCGAGCTGTTACCCATTACAGAACACCCGCTGGACGCCTCCTGGGGCTACCAAACCACCGGTTATTTCGCCCCCACCAGCCGTCACGGCACACCCGATGAATTCCGCTATTTCGTCGATACCTGCCACCAAAACGGCATTGGCATTATCCTCGACTGGGTCCCCGCCCACTTCCCCAAGGACAGTTTTGCCTTGGCGCAATTTGATGGCAGTGCCTTGTACGAACACGAAGACCCACGCAAGGGCGAACACCGGGATTGGGGCACGTTGATTTACAACTACGGCCGCAACGAGGTGAAAAACTTCCTGCTGGCCAGTGCCGTTTTTTGGCTGCGCGAATTCCATCTTGACGGGCTGCGCGTCGATGCCGTCGCCTCCATGCTTTACTTAGATTATTCCCGCGAAGACGGCGATTGGCTACCGAACCGCTATGGCGGCAATGAAAACCTAGAAGCCATTGATTTTTTTAGGGAACTGAACACCGTCACGCACGACCAGCATCCCGGCACGGTGGTGATGGCGGAAGAGTCCACCGCCTGGCCGCAAGTGACCCGCCCGACCTGGGTCGGCGGCCTGGGCTTTTCCATGAAATGGAACATGGGCTGGATGCACGACATTTTAAAATACTTCAGCGAAGACCCGGTGCACCGCCGCTACCACCATGACCAACTGACGTTTGGCATGTTGTATGCCTTCACCGAAAACTTCACCCTGCCCTTCTCGCATGACGAAGTGGTGCATGGCAAAGGTTCATTGCTGAATAAAATGCCCGGTGATGAATGGCAGCGGTTCGCCAACCTGCGCCTGCTGTACACCTTCATGTTCACCTATCCCGGCAAAAAACTGTTGTTCATGGGCTGCGAATTCGGCCAAGGCACGCAATGGAATTTCAACCAAGCTTTAGACTGGTATGTGCTGGACTACCCGTTGCACCAAGGCGTGCAGCACGTGCTGAAAGATTTGAACGCGCTCTACAAATCCCATCCGCCCTTGTTCAAACATGACTTCGATTACCAAGGTTTCGAATGGATAGACTGCCATGATGTCGAGCAATCGGTCATCAGCTACCGGCGCAAAGACGGCGAAGGCAACGAGCTGGTTATCGTGCTGAACTTTACCCCGGTGGTCAGGGAGCAGTACCGCATTGGCGTACCCCAAGCCGGGGTCTACCAAGAACTGTTCAATTCCGACACCGGCGTTTACGGCGGCAGTCAGATTAGCAACGGCGAACGTCCTAGCGATGATATTGCTTGGATGCAACTGCCCCATTCCATCAGCCTGACCTTGCCCCCGCTGGGCGGAATCATCCTGAAATTGAGCGCATGAAAAAAATACTCTTTGTCACCAGCGAAGTCCATCCGTTAATCAAAACAGGGGGGCTGGCTGATGTCTGCGGCAGCCTGCCGAAGGCCTTAGCGCAACTGGGGCAGGACATCCGCATCCTCCTCCCCAACTACAGCGCCCTCAAACGGGAGGCGGATGTTTTCTATAAAAGCACGGTCCGTATCAACGGCATCGACGTCAACCTACTGGAAACCCGGTTGCCGGGCAGCGAAGTGATTGTTTGGCTGGTCGATTACCAACCGTTTTACGGCTTTCCCGGCAACCCTTATCTGGATGCGGCGGGCCAACCCTGGCCCAACAATGCCGAGCGGTTCACCTTGTTTTGCCGGGCCGCTACAGAAGTGGCCATGGACCGTGCTTATTTGGACTGGCAACCGGACATCGTCCACGGCAATGACTGGCAAAGCGGCCTGGTCCCTGCCCTGTTGTCTTTGGAAACCGGTCGTCCGGCCACCTTGTTCACCATCCACAACATGGCCTACCAAGGCTTGTTCGCTAAGTCCGTCAACGTCACCTTGGACTTGCCCGAACAGTTATGTAGCGTTAATGGCATTGAATTCCACGGCCTGTTGTCCTTTTTAAAAAGCGGCTTGGTGTACTCAGACCGCATCACCACGGTCAGTCCGACCTACGCCCAAGAAATTCAGACCCATGAGTTTGGCTACGGCTTAGAAGGCTTGTTGCAACACCGCCAGGATGCGTTAATCGGCATTCTCAATGGCATCGACACCGGACATTGGAACCCGGAAACCGACCCCCATATCCCAGCACCTTTCAATAGCCAAAAGCTGCACAAAAAACAACTTAACAAGGCTGCCCTGCAAGAACGTTTTTTGTTGCCCGTTGAAAAAAAAACCCCGGTTTTTGCCTTGATCAGTCGCCTGGTCGAGCAAAAAGGCATTGACCTCGTGCTGGACTGTCTGGACGAAATGCTGGCTTTGCCGCTGCACTTTGTTGTGCTGGGCGATGGCGACAAAAAATTTGAGCGCCCGCTCATGGCCGCCGCCAAGCGCCATGTTGGAAAAATGGCGGTCAAAATTGGCTATGACGAAGCCCTTTCGCATTTTATCGAAGCCGGCTCAGACATTTTTTTAATGCCCTCGCGCTTTGAACCCTGCGGACTGAACCAAATTTACAGCCAGCGCTACGGCACCGTGCCCATCGTCCGCAAAACCGGCGGCCTAGCCGACACTGTCACCGACACCGTGCCCACCTCCCTAGCGGACTTTACCGCTACCGGCATCGTCTTTAACGATGCCAACCCCGACACGCTCATGGAAGCCATCAAACGCGCCCTGGTGGCCTACAGCCAACCTAAGCTGTGGCGGCAAATACAGCTTCAAGGCATGGCCAAAGAGTACTCCTGGGCGGACAGTGCCGCACAGTACGTTAGGCTGTACCAGCACCTGTAACGGCCCACAGCGGGCCGTTCACCCCTCTACTGGGGCATTAGCTTGTAAAAGTTCCGAGACAAAACCCAATACCGCATCCAGCTCCAGTGCTTTTGGAATTTTCCAAGTTTTACCCACGACGTGGGACAGTACATTATCCAGCCAAAGCCGGTTTGATTGCGCCCGTTGCAAACTAAATTGGTAGACCTCCCCCTCTCTGACTAAACAAAACCCCTCCAACAGCAGGTCAATGGCGCGATCCTCGCCATTTAGCTTGACTTGTACGAAAGCGGTCCTGGCGTCAAGATCAAAATTAAAATCTGTCACCTCAGCAATGCCTTTAAGCTTTTGCCTGGCCAGCCACAACACCCAGCTTTTAGGTGTTGATTTGATTGCTATTTTCGCTAAGCGTATTTTTAAACTCATTTTGACCTTCCCGGTGCAGTTAGAATAACCTTGCCCCCAACAACAACAACCCGTAAATCCTAACAATTTGCGGCGGCAAACGGCATTCTAACAGTTGGCCACCAGCCCCTGTATGCGTTACAAAAACCGGGTTGGTGAAAAATGCCTGGCCTCAGGCATTTGTTCGCACTTAGCAAGGGCTTTATGGAAAATGAGGTCGGCTTCGACAGGGCCGACCAATTCACACAGCACCGCGTAAACCAAATGCGAAAATTCCGCCATTGCCCGTTCGTTCAAGCCGGCAGTCCAGACAAATTCAGCGGGCTTTTCTGACCACTGCCTGATGTTTTGCAACATCTTTGGCTGTTTTTTCGAGGCCTGTTTTAAGCCGTCAAAAAATACCCTTTGGTCAGGCACCCAATCGACAATTTTTTCAATAAATCCAATGAATACAGCCACCTCAGCCGGCCATTCAGGCTTGCCCTGGGGTGCTGCTTGCACCGGCTCCACAACGCCGGGCATAGTACCGGCATTACGGGTTGGCGGCGCGGCGCGGTCTTCTGGCCTGCGCAACAAGGTTGCCTCGTCCGAGACGGCCTGAGTTTGCCGCCCCGCTACCACAAGATCCCACGGGTCGATTAAAACATCCTCCTCCTGGGACATCAATTCGTGAAACTGAGCGTACAAAGATTTACGAATTTGCTCACCTATACCGTAGTCCCCGCAAATTTTACGGACATAGGCTATCAAATTGCTGACGCTGTCAGCTTGGTAGCCTTGCTCCAAAGTCTCTATCGCTTGTAACAACTGGGGTTCGGTCAAATAAGGTTCAAAGCAAACCCATGCCGCCTGCCGCCGGTGCTTGTTACGGTCTTTTCGCATATCAACTCCCTATTACGCATCGGCATCTAAACGTTTTTGGAATTCGGGGTAGGCGACCTCGTAATGTTCGGTGTAATCCAAACCCCTTTGTTCATGCAGGCTCGATGCTTTAACGCCCAGCACTTTATCCAGCACTTTGAACAAGCCGAAAGCTACCGGAAACGCCCACAAGAAAGCAACAACCACCCCCAAAACTTGCACCCACAAGGCGGAAAAACTAAACGGCCCTTGCGGAAACAAGGCCACAGCCAGCGTTCCCCAAACTCCGCCAAAGCCGTGCGCGGATACCGCCCCTACCACGTCATCAAGCCGCTGCTTGTCCAACAACCTCACCCCGAAGACGTAAAGGATACCGCCCACAAATCCCACTAAAATAGCCGCTAAAGGCGACAAATAAGCAGCCCCCGCCGTGATACTCACCAAGCCGGCCACACTGCCATTAACGGTTGCCGACATTAACACCGGCTCTTTTCTAGCGGCCATGAACGCCAACGCACCTAAGCCGCCCGCACACCCGCCCAAATGGGTGTTCAGTAACACCACACCGAGGTTGTGCTCTGCAAAACTGTTGATGCTGCCCCCGTTAAAACCAAACCAGCCTAACCACAAAATAAACCCGCCCAAGCCTACGAACGGCAAACTATGGCCGGGTATGTCACGCACTTCGCCCTGCCGCGAATACCTACCCAAACGCGGACCCAGCACCATAATGGCCGCCAAAGCGCACCAGCCGCCCACCGAATGCACCACCGTGGAGCCGGCAAAATCGACAAATCCCATTTTTGCCAACCAACCGTTAGCATTCCATGTCCAACTGCCGTAAACCGGATACACAATGCCGGTGACCAAGCCGCTAAACACGAGGTAGGCGCCAAAGTGCATGCGCTCAGCCACGGCACCGCTGACAATGGTAGCCGCCGTGGCCGCGAACATAATCTGGTAAGCCATTTTAATGGCCTCAGCCGCACTGAATTGTTGTGGAAAAAACTGGTTAGAACCTATCCAGCCGGTCACGTTACTGCCAAACATCAGGCCATAGCCAAGGCCCCAAAAAATGATGCCCCCTAAACACATGTCCATGTAGTTTTTCATCAACACATTGACCGAATTTTTTGCCCGCGCAGCACCCGCTTCCAAAAAAGCGAAACCCGCCTGCATAAAAAACACCAATGTGGTGCATACCCCCACCCAAACAATCTGCAATTCAGTCATGGACAATCCTTAAATTTAACGAAACCAACAATCCCAGCCACATCGAAGGCAAATAACAGGCCAAAATTTGACAGCACTTGTCATTGCCCCCAAAAAAATCACAAAAACTGTTTTGACTAAAATTTAAACAACGACCCTGCCTTGTTTTTGCAGTAGCAACATCGCACACCGTTTATCCCCTACCCCATCAACACTCGAATCAGACGAAAAAAACGCACCCGAGCAACCGTTACAGTGCACTTTTTTAGTATCCGTCCACACCAGCCCCTTCATTTTTCTTCATACACTGAGCCATGCGTTCTGCGGATGACAGAAAAAAGCTCGCGTTTTGTTTAAGTTTTGTTTAAG
>DBNW01000020.1:15209-24028 GCA_002299425.1 Methylococcaceae bacterium UBA662
TTTAAGTTTTGTTTAAGTTTTGTATTGACACAAAACCTGCGCATTGTTACATTTGCAAGAAACATTCAATAAACATAACGATGACAACTAAAAACTTACCCAGCCGCTACTTGTCTGCTTTCTGGACAAACTAAAAAGCTTACACTAAACAGCCTCACCACTCTTGAGAGGACGTTACGCCATGGCCTATCTAATTGAACGCGCATCAAAAGTAGAAAAAATACCGGTCACCCAGCGGGTGGTTTCCTTGTCTGGTGTTGCAGATAGCCCGAACAGACAGGCAGACCAAACCAACATCGAAATAGCCCACACGCTTAAAGAACAAAAGCAGGCATTAATCGACCTGCTAGCGTGCTTTCCAGCTACCGCAAGCTGGTTGTTACGCGCACACCAACACTGCGGTTTTAGCGAGAACCCAGACGAAGACACAACAACCCACCTAAAATCCGACCTCAGTGCAAACCTGAACACACTCAAGGCGCATTACTTCATGCTAACTAGCCACGCTGGTGACCAAACCGTTGCCACAGCCGCCCAATTGGCTCTGTCCACTGCCCTGAAAAACTTCCCGTTCAGTTTTGAAGAACTGGTCAAACTCATGGATTTAATGGCCTACACCTTCACACTGAGAGGACTTTCTTACTCATCCCAACAGCCTGGCCACAAAAACACCGTTTGCAAACGACTGCAGAGCCTAGATAGCCCAACCCGGCTACAACGTACAACAATCAGCCATTTTTTCGAGGGCATTGAAACCGACAACACCGACCTGCCAACCTTGTTTTTGCCGGCCAAAGAAATGGCCCTGCTATTCCCGAAACTGGCCGAGGCAGAATACGTCTGGTTGCGGTCAAGACAAAAACTGGCACGAGCCAACAATAAACTGGTTCTGTTCATTGCCAACCAATACAAAGCTTGCTTTCTTGATTTTGAAGATTTAGTGCAAGAGGGCCAAACCGGGCTGCTGAAAGCCGTAGACCGGTTTGATCCGGGGCTAGGCTTTCAGTTTTCGACTTATGCCGGTTATTGGGTCAGACAAGCCATTTCAAGAGCGATCTCGCGCTGCGAGCGGGTAGTCAGGATACCCTGCGGCCAAGTAGCCAGCATCAACAAGGTCTACCGTGCCAAAGAAGCACTGGCCAACAAAACCGGCATGGAACCGAATGCCCACCAACTTGCAGAACACACCGGTCTATCGGCCGCTGAAATCAACACCATCCTGTCTATTTCGCAGCCTCCCCTTTCGCTTGAAAGCACAACCGAGGCAGAGCATTCGTTTTCGCCCATTGATTTTCTAGAACAACAAATTTTCCACCACCCCCTGCAAGGCATGGCGAAAAACGATCTCGAACAACTGCTGAAAACCGCCATTGCCGGCCTTACAGAACGGGAAGCCCAAGTGCTTTACTGGCACTTTGGATTGGCCGGAGAATCTGAAATGACTTTGCAGGAAATAGGCGCAAAACTCAACCTAACCCGCGAACGCATCCGGCAAATACAAGTAGCCGCTCTAGGCAAGATAAAAGTCAATTTTGGCCAAGACCTGCTGTGTTTCTTGTAAGCCTTAATTGGCAAAATAATTGCTCTGCATTATTGCGGTTAGCTTTGTATTATTGCGGTTATATTATGATGCCGTTAAAACCTAGTAATTTTATAAACAATATGCTTTAACCCGGGGCGGCCTGTCTTGCCAAAATAACGCCTCCCGTCACATTCGTTACAGAATTGACCCTATCCGGTCAGGAGATGGACATGAAAAAATACCTCTTATCAGCACTGTTGTGGGCCGCTGTCATAGCCGGCGGATTCATGATTTACCAGCGGGTCAACACCCCTTCCCCGCTGCAAGACTCGCTGGCTTACTCCGATTTTATCCACAAATTAAAAAACGGTTTGGTGGAACGGGTTGAAATCACCGGCCAACTGATCAAAATCCACACCAAAACTGGCCAAGAATACGAAACCTACAACCCCGGCGACCCCCATTTGATCGACGACTTGTTGCGCGCCGACATCAAAATCCGCACGGTGCCGCCTATGCAGCAATCCCTGTTCATGCAGGTGTTTATTTCCTGGTTCCCGATGCTATTGCTGATCGTGGTGTGGATTATCTACATGCGCCGGATGCAGACCAACGGTGGCATGGGCGGCAATGCTTTTGGTAAAAGCAAGGCAAAAATGCTGGAAGAAGACAAACGCACCGTCACTTTTTCCGACGTAGCCGGTTGTGAAGAAGCCAAGGAAGAAGTCTCCGAATTGGTTGATTTCTTATCCGACCCGCAAAAATTCCAGCGCTTAGGCGGCAAAATCCCGCGCGGCATTTTAATGGTCGGCCCCCCCGGCACCGGCAAAACCTTACTGGCCCGAGCCATCGCCGGCGAGGCGGGGGTCAAGTTCTTTACCATTTCCGGCTCTGATTTTGTCGAAATGTTTGTCGGCGTCGGTGCGTCCCGGGTCCGCGACATGTTTGCCCAAGCCAAGGAACACGCGCCCTGCATCATCTTCATCGATGAAATCGACGCCGTAGGCCGGCAGCGCGGCGGCCCGAATTTGGGCAATGACGAACGCGAACAAACTCTGAACCAATTGTTAGTAGAAATGGACGGTTTCAACGGCAACGAAGGCGTCATCGTCATTGCCGCCACCAACCGCGCCGATGTCCTGGATAAAGCCCTGCTGCGCCCGGGCCGTTTCGACCGCCAAGTCACGGTTGGCCTGCCCGATGTCCGTGGCCGCGAACAAATCCTCAACGTCCACATCAAAAAAGTTCCGGTCGCGGCGGATGTCGAGTTGAACTACATCGCGCGTGGCACTCCTGGCTTTTCCGGTGCTGAATTGGCGAACGTGATCAACGAGGCGGCCCTGTTCGCCGCCCGCGCCAACAAAAAAGAAGTGTCCATGAGTGATTTAGAAAAAGCCAAAGACAAAATTTTGATGGGCTCAGAAAAACACACTCTGGTCATGAGCGAAGATGACAAATTGCTGACTGCCTACCACGAAGCCGGCCACTGCATCGTCGGGCAAATGTCACCCGACCACGACCCCGTGTATAAAGTCAGCATCATGCCCCGGGGGCGAGCACTGGGCATCACCATGTTCCTGCCGGAGCAAGACCAGTACAGTGCCAGCAAGCGCAAACTGGAAAGCCAGATCGCCAGCCTGTTTGGCGGCAGAATTGCCGAGTTGATGATTTACGGCGGCGACCGGGTCACCACCGGTGCTTCCAACGACATTGAACGCGCCACCGAATTGGCGCGGAACATGGTCACGCGCTGGGGCTTTTCCGACAAATTAGGGCCGTTAGTCTACGGCGAAGAAGGCGGGCAGCCGTTTATGGGCTACCCCGGCTCACAAGGCAGCAAAGTTTCCAGCAACGTCGCCCAGCAAATTGACGAAGAAATCCGTGCGGTAATTGACCGCAACTACCAGCGCGCGGAAACCTTATTGCAGGAAAATATCGACATTCTGCACACAATGGCCGATGCCTTGATGAAATGGGAAACTATCGACAAAGATCAAATTGATGCCTTGCTAAACCGCAGGGAGCCGCCTGCGCCTAAAGACGACGGCAATCGACCCAACAAAACCAGTTTTACCAAGCAGGAGAAAACCGGGGCAAAACCGGCTTTGCCGCCCACGCTGCAAAAAGGCAGACCTGCTGGGCAAGTTTGAGGTGCGCTCATTTTGAGGGGGCGTAAAGCCCCCTTTTTTTGTGCTTAAAAGCCGCCGCCGCCACTGCCCATGCTATGCTGGGGCTTTTCCCAACAGCCCTTGCTATGCTCAGCTACCGCCACGCCTTCCACGCCGGCAATTTTGCCGATGTGCTAAAACACCTCGTTTTGATCCAAATTCTGGATTATCTGGTTTTAAAAGAAAAAGCCATTTGTTTTATTGACACCCACGCCGGGGCCGGTGGCTATGCCCTTAACAGCGGTTACGCGCAACAAAACCTAGAATTTGAAAACGGTGTCGGCCAATTATGGCAACGGCACGATTTACCCGAAGCGGTATCCCGTTATTTAGACGTTATCAAAGCCATTAACCGCAGTGCCACACTTCAGTATTACCCGGGTTCACCATTAATTATCAAACACTTGATGCGGCCGCAAGACCGCCTGGCCTTGTTTGAATGGCATCCTACTGAACTGGAAGCACTGGTAAAAAAATTCTCCAAAGACCCGCGCATTCACATTTACCCCGAAGACGGCCTCAACCAATCTATTCCGCTGTTACCGCCCATTGAACGGCGCGGTCTGGTGCTGATAGACCCCGCTTATGAAATAAAAACCGATTACCAAACCGTCGTTAGTACCTTGGTCAGTATGTACCGGCGTTTTGCCACCGGCACTTATGCGCTGTGGTATCCGGTGATAGAGCGGCAACGCAACCAAAAACTGGAACGGCAATTACGCGCCAGCGGCATCAAAAATATCCTTTTGTTTGAATGGGCCCTGTGTGCCGACCACACCAAACCCGGCATGACCGGCTGCGGCATGGCCGTCATCAACCCGCCGTGGACATTGACGGCAACCCTGCAACAGACGTTACCGTGGCTGGTAAATACCGTGTCTGACCGTGACGGCTATTACCGTATCGACCCGCTAGTCAGCCAATAACCGTTCGCCTGATTAGCAAGATACCTCAGACAGCACCTTGAACCCTGTCATTTCGGCATACCCTCTAAGGCATAACGGGCAGCCGGAATCCAACGCTACCGCCCCAACACCTAGCACTCGATTTAAGCCCCGCACCGCAGCATACTTTCACCGTTCTGTAACCGGATACTGGCATCCCACAGTAGGACGGCACGCTGATTTAGCCGTTGAGATTATCGCCAACAAGGTCTATGTTAGTGCCACATCGCATGACACAACGCCATCTTTCACCAGCACGAGGCCGCCTTATGCAGAACCCCGCCACGCTCACCATCGACGGCAACCAGGCCGCCGCCCTCATCGCCCACAAACTCAACGAAGTCATCGCCATCTACCCGATCACCCCGGCCTCGCCGATGGGCGAATGGGCGGACGAATGGTCATCATGCGGGCAGCCGAACCTATGGGGCAGCGTGCCCCAAGTCATCGAAATGCAAAGCGAGGCCGGCGCGGCCGGGGCGCTACACGGGGCCTTGCAAGCCGGGGCGTTAGCCACCACCTTTACCGCCTCGCAAGGCTTGCTGCTGATGTTGCCGAACCTGTACAAAATCGCCGGCGAACTGACCCCCACCGTGTTCCATATCGCCGCCCGCTCGCTGGCCTGCCACGCCTTGTCGATTTTCGGCGACCACAGCGACGTGATGGCGGCGCGCATGACCGGCTTTGCCATGCTCTGCTCGAACTCGCCGCAGGAAGTGCTGGATTTTGCGGCTGTAGCACAGGCAGCAACATTGACCAGCCGCATCCCGGTGCTGCATTTCTTTGATGGCTTCCGCACTTCGCACGAGGTCGCCAAAATTGCCGCGCTTGACGATGCCGTCATTACCGCCATGATTGACCCGGCCGCAATTGCCGCCCACAAAAGCCGCGCCCTGTCGCCCGACCGCCCCGTGCTACGCGGCAGCGCGCAAAACCCCGATGTTTATTTCCAAGGCCGCGAAGCGGTCAATCCGCTGTACCAAGCCATGCCCGAAAAAGTCGAACAAGCCATGCGACAACTTGGCGAACTGACCGGCAGGCATTACCAGTTGTTTGAGTATTTTGGTGCAGAACAAGCCCGGCGCATCATCATCCTGATGGGTTCGGGCGCGGAAACCGTTGCAGAAACCGTAGCTTACCTAAACCGCCAAGGCGAAGCGACAGGGCTGTTGAAGGTGCGGCTGTTCCGGCCCTTTTCGGCCAAGCATTTGCTGGCGGCATTACCCGCTTCGTGCCAAACAATCGCCGTGCTGGACCGCACCAAAGAACCCGGGGCGGATGGCGAACCTTTATATAAGGACGTGCTGGCCGCCATCGTCCAAGATTATTTAATGGGGCAAAGCAAGTTCGCCCGCTTGCCGAACATCGTCGGCGGACGCTACGGCCTGTCCTCGAAAGAATTCACCCCGGCCATGGTCAAGGCAATTTTTGACGCCTTGGCCACAGACCGGCCCAAAAACGGCTTCACCGTCGGCATCCACGATGACCTCAGCCACACCAGCCTGGACTGGGACACGAATTTCCGCACCGATGCCCATAACGGCAGGGTGCAAGCACTGTTTTACGGCCTAGGCAGCGACGGTACCGTCGGTGCCAACAAAAACACCATCAAAATCATCGGCGAAGCCACCGATTTGTACGCACAAGGCTATTTTGTCTACGACTCGAAAAAAGCCGGTGCGGTCACGGTGTCGCATTTGCGCTTCGGCCCGCAACCCATCCATTCGACTTATTTAATCGGCTCGAACGACGCTAATTTTATCGGTTGCCATCAAAGCGTGTTTTTAGAACGCTACGACATGCTCGCTAACGCCGCCGACAACGCCGTGTTTTTGCTGAACACCGCCACACCCCTTGACGACCTTTGGGCATCGTTGCCGGCCGTCATGCAGCACCACATCCGCACCAAAAACATCCGTTTCTACGTCATCGACGGCTACCAAGTCGCCGAGCAATGCGGCATGGGCAAACGCATCAACACCATCATGCAGACCTGCTTTTTCGCCATCTCCGGGGTGTTGCCGCAAGACCAAGCCATCGCCGCCATCAAACAGGCGGTGGCAAAAACCTACGGCAAAAAAGGCCAGCGCACGGTCGAGCTAAATTTCAAGGCCATTGATGCGACGCTGGCAAACCTGCATCCAATTGACTGGCGTGCAAAACAGGTTTTGCACGCCGCAATAACGCTGCCATCGCGTATCCCCGCTACCGCCCCCGATTTTGTCAAAAAAGTCACCGCCGAACTCATCGCCGGACGCGGCGACTTGTTGCCGGTCAGTGCCCTGCCGGTGGACGGCACATTCCCGACCGGCACCGCGCATTATGAAAAACGCAACTTGGCGTTGGAGATTCCGGTCTGGGAAACCGACCTGTGCACCCAATGCGGCAAATGCGTGATGGTTTGTCCGCACGGCGTCATCCGCAGCAAAATTTACGGCCCGGCGCATTTAGACACCGCACCCGCAACCTTCAAGCACGCAAGCCTACTGGGCAAAGACTTCCCCGCCGGATGGGCGATGACCTACCAAGTGGCGCCGGAAGACTGCACCGGCTGCACCTTGTGCGTGGACATCTGCCCCATCCGCGACAAAACCAACGCCCGCCGCAAGGCACTGAACATGGCACCGCAACCGCCGCTCCGTGCAAGCGAACGCGCCAATTGGGAGTTTTTTTTATCGCTGCCCGAATACGACCGCAAGCCCCTTAAGACCCACACCATCAAAGGCGCGATGGTACTGCAACCGTTGTTTGAGTTCTCCGGTGCCTGCGCCGGTTGCGGCGAAACGCCGTATCTGAAACTCGCCTCGCAATTATTCGGCGACCGCATGATTATCGCCAACGCCACGGGTTGCTCATCGATCTACGGTGGCAACCTGCCGACCACACCGTGGACAAAAAACGCCGAAGGCCGCGGCCCAGCCTGGAGCAATTCGCTGTTTGAAGACAACGCCGAATTCGGCTTAGGCATCCGCGTCGCCGTCGATAAACAAACCGCTTATGCCCAAGAGTTGCTGGAGGGCTTACGCGGGGAACTGGGTTCTACGTTTGCCGACAGCCTGTTAAACGCCGACCAACACGATGAGACCGGCATTTATGAGCAACGCCAGCGCGTCGCCGAATTGAAACAAAAACTGGCCAGCATTGCTACCGAAGCGGCAAAAACGTTAGTGGATTTGGCCGATTATTTATGCAAAAAAAGCGTCTGGATCATCGGCGGCGACGGCTGGGCCTACGACATCGGCTACGGCGGCCTAGACCATGTGCTGGCCAGTGGCCGCAACGTCAACCTCTTGGTGTTAGACACCGAAGTCTATTCCAACACCGGCGGGCAAACTTCAAAAGCCACGCCCCTAGGCGCGGTGGCCAAGTTCTCCGCCAGCGGCAAGGCCACCGCCAAAAAAGACTTAGGTCTGTTGGCGATGGATTACCCGAACGTCTACGTCGCCCATGTCGCCTATGCGGGTAAGGACACGCAAACGCTGCATGCCTTTTTGGAAGCCGAAGCCCATGACGGCCCGTCCATCATCATTGCTTATTCGCCGTGCATCGCCCACGGCGTGGATTTGTCCTACAACCAGCGGCAGCAAAACCTGGCGGTGGCCAGCGGGCATTGGCCGCTGTTCCGCTTCGACCCGAACAAAATCAAAGACGGCAAAAACCCCATGCACCTAGATTCGCCGCCGCCGTCCATCCCGCTGCGTGATTTTGTCATGACCGAAACCCGTTTCAGCATGCTGTGGCAAACCCACCCGGAGGCCGCCGAACGGTTTTTGGCGCAGGCGCAGCAAGACGTGAAGCGCCGCTACCATTTTTACCAACAACTGGCCGGCTTGGAATGGGGAGAAAACACCAGCGTTTCTGCCGTCAAGGCGCAGGTGAAAACAGCGAGGTAACATCACTATTCCAACCAAGCGCAAACCACTGTCAGCTTGGGTTTGCGCTGCTGCAGTTAAGTACAAGTTAAATTGGGCTTAGGGCTGCCCAATTACCATCCGCCCCTCAGCATCTTCCGCCGATCACCCGCAGCCAACACCTTGCTGCAACTGTCCCAGTCAATATCGGCAACCTGGCTATAGCGTTCGTCAAAAGGATGACGTTTGGGAATGCTGCGAATTTTACGTTGCGCTTCCTGCTTATCACCCAACGCACTATCCTGAAATGGTTGTAATGGTCAATAAAAACCGG
>DBNW01000012.1 GCA_002299425.1 Methylococcaceae bacterium UBA662
ACACCTCCGGCAGCACCGGCATCCCTAAAGCCGTGGTGGTAACGCACGGGGCGTTAGTCAAACATTGTTTGGCGATGGCGCAACGCACCGCGTTGCGTTCGGATGATTGCGTGTTGCACTTTGCCGAATTCACGGTTGATGCCGCTATGGAGCAATGGCTGGTGCCCTTGATGACAGGCTGCCGGTTGCTGCTGCGCGATGCGTTATGGTCAGTTGAGTACACTTACCAACAGGTGGTCAAGCACGGCGTCACCTGGCTGGATTTGCCACCGGGTTATTGGGCGGAACTGGCCCGCTGGCTGCTGGCTGAGCACAAAACGCTAGCGCTGCGCGGCTGTGTGGTAGGCGGCGAAGCTCTGCCGAGCGCCACGTTGGCACTGCTGCGCCAGGCATTGGGCGACATTCCCATCCTCAATGCGTACGGGCCGACTGAAGCGTTAATTACGCCGATGATTTGGACCGCCTTGCCGGAAACACCCTGCCACACGGCTTATGCACCGATTGGCTATGGTGTGGGCGAGCGCGATTTGTACATTGTCGATCAGGATTTGAACCCAGTGCCCGCTGGCGTAGCCGGTGAGTTGGTTATTGGCGGACCGTGTTTAGCGCGCGGCTATTGGCGCAGGCCCGGCTTAACCGCCGCGTGTTTTGTACCCAATCCGTTTGCCGGCGATGGCCGTGTGATGTACCGCACCGGCGATTGGGTACGGCGCTTGCCAGATGGCGCGGTAGCGTTTTTAGGCCGTAACGACAGCCAAGTGAAGCTGCGCGGGTTTCGAGTTGAACTCGGCGAAATCGAAGCCCGGTTATTGGCGCACCCCTCGGTCAGCGAAGCTGCCGTGATCCTCGATTCCAGCACAGGTGCGCCGCGTTTGCTGGCCTATTGTTCAGGCGACGGTGTCGATACCGAAATTTTAAGCCAGTATTTGCAAAGTTATTTGCCGGATTACCTGCGGCCATCAGCGGTGCTTCGCCTAGACCGTTTGCCGCGTTTAAGCACTGGCAAGTTAAACCGACAGGCACTGCCGTTGCCAAAGGCCAGCACCGACACCGCTTACCTGGCTCCACGCAACCGTGCCGAACACCTACTGGCCGAACTTTGGCGAGACTTATTAGGCGTGGCGGCGGTCAGTGTCACAGACAATTTTTTCGCCCTAGGTGGCGATTCGATTTTAGCGATACGGCTGGTCAGTCGTGCGAAAAGCTGCGGCTTAAGTTTTGCGCCTAAAGACGTGTTTGTTCAGCAAACCATCGCGGCATTAGCGGCTATTGCCACACCGGTTGCCGCTTCATCTGTGACCGAAGCCACAGGTGCGGTTGGCCTGATACCGATTCAAGTCGATTTTTTCAGTCAAGCCATGCCCAATCGCCACCACTGGAATCAGGCGTTGCTGGTCATGCCTAAACAGGTTGTATCGGAAACGGCCTTGCAGCAGGCCGTACAAGCACTGTTGGCGCACCACGACAGTTTGCGCCTGCGCTACCACGAAAGTGCCACCGGTTGGCAGCAAACTTACCTGGCTTATGACCCGGCTTTAGCCGAGCAGGTGCTTTGGTTAAAACAGGTACGCCGCAGTGCCGATGTGACCGCGTTGGCGGCGTTAGCGCAACGCAGCCTGGATATTACCAAGGGACCGTTGTTGCGGGTGGTGTTAATGAATTTGGCTGAGGGTGGTCAACGCTTATTGCTGGTTTGCCATCACTTGGTCATAGACGGCTTGTCTTGGCGCGTGTTGTTAGAGGATTTGCAAACCGCCTACCAGCAGGCCGTAGACGGTCAGATACCGGTCTTGCCGGGGCAGTCGGCGAGCTTTAAGCACTGGTCGCAGGCCTTGCAACGCTTTGCAGCGAGCCCTGAATTGGCGCAACAAATACCGTATTGGCAAGCCGTGCTCACGCCTGAACTGACCCGCTTGCCAGTGGATCATGACGGCGCTGAGGCGTGCTACCGCGATGCTGAAACCGTGGTGTTGCATTTATCGGCGGTGGCTACGCATTGCTTGCAGACCCGCGCACCCGCTGCCTATCGGGCCACCAGCCAAGACCTGTTGCTGGCGGCCCTAGCGATAACCTTAAGCCGTTGGTGCGCACGCACCGAGACGACCATTTTGCTCGAACACCACGGCCGCGAAGGCTTGCCGGAGAGCATTGATGTCAGCCGTACGGTGGGCTGGTTTACCAGTTTGTATCCATACCAATTAAGTGCCGGGTCCAGCATCGATGAAACCTTAAAAGCCGTAAAGCAAAACCTACGCAGCGTACCCCATCACGGTTTAGGCTTTGGTGTGTTGCATCGACTGGCACCTGATTCGGTAACGTTAGACGAGGCAGTGCTTTCTTTGCCCCAGCTTAGTTTTAACTACTTTGGCCAATTTACCGAGCACCACGCTTTATTTGACCCGGCACCAGAATCCGCAGGCCCTGAGCACGACCCCGCTGCACCCTTACCCGCTTTGCTTGAACTGAACAGTCATGTGTTTGCGGGTGAATTGAGCATCCGTTGGCGCTACAGCCGCCGTCATTACCAGCCTGAAACCGTGGCGGGACTGGCGCAGGCTTATCTAAACGATTTACAAGCGGTATTGGCTCATTGTGGCAGCGGCATACACGCGGTTACGCCATCAGATTTTCCAATGGCGGGCCTAACGCAACAGCAATTGGACGCATGGCCGGTTAATTTTCACAACATCGAAGCGATTTACCCGTTATCGCCCATGCAGCAAGGCATGCTGTTCCATACCGTGAGTAAACCGGGCGACAGCCCCTACATCAATCAAATGCGTTTGCCGATACAAGGCTTGGATAGCACCAAACTGGCCGCCGCCTGGCAAACCGTCATGAACCGCCATCCGGTGTTGCGTACGGCGTTTGTTTGGAACGCTGAAGCCGAACACTGGTTGCAAGTGGTTTACCGGCAGTTGCCGGTGCCGCTGACGGTACTCGCCGCCGTTTCTGACCCAGACCTGCAAACATTCAGTGCCGAGCAATTGCAACGTGGCTTCGTTTTAAGTCAGGCACCGCTACTGCGTTTGCAGGTGTTTGATCAGGGCGCCGGTGCTTATGTCATGATCTGGACCTGTCACCATGCCTTGCTAGACGGCTGGAGTGCCTCGCACGTGCTGGGTGAAGTGCTGGCTTGCTATGCCGGGGTGACGCTGAAGTGCCCGGTCGGGCGGTATAGCGATTACATTGCCTGGCTTAAAACCCGCGACCCAGCCCTGGAACGGCAATTTTGGCAACAGCGCGTCACCGCTTTAGCACCGACCTATTTGGCCGACAGCCTGCTACAACCTGGAGTCGACGGCATAAGCAGCGTACTGTGTCGGCTACCCGGTTCTCTATTCGCGCGTTTGCAAACGTTGGCGCAAACCGTAGCCGTCACCGTCAATACCTTGGTGCAAGTGGCTTGGGCGTTGTTGTTAAAGCATTATTGCCAACAACCCAGAATCGTTTTCGGTGCAACCGTTGCTGGACGCAATGCAGATTTGCCGGGCATGGAGCAAATGATCGGTTTGTTCATCAACACCTTGCCGATTAGTTTGACGCCCAAACCGGGCTTAACCGTCAGTGAATTTTGCCAAGCAGTACAAAACGAAAACCTGGCACTGCGCGAATACGAACACACGCCGCTGTACCAAATACAGCAATGGGCCGATTGCCCCGGCAGGGGCTTATTTGACACGTTGTTGGTGTTTGAAAATTTCCCGCCCGCCGAGGCACTGAAAACCACCGTCACCGATTTGCAATTCGGTGTGCCAGAACACATTGACCACACCCATTACCCCTTGACGCTAGGTATTCACATCGACACCACACTGGTGGTTGATTTTAGCTACGCTAAGGCCAGTTTTAGTCTTGAGCAAGTACAGCACATTGCCGATGGGTGGGTGGCGCTGTTGGCGGCGATGGCCGCAGAGCCTCTGCAAAAAATAGGGGCGTTGACAACGTTAACGCCACACCGGCCCTTAACCGGCCCTATCCCTAACGCACAACCCGCCCCGCCCCCTGTTAGCCCCACCTTCATGGCTGA
>DBNW01000065.1 GCA_002299425.1 Methylococcaceae bacterium UBA662
GAATTTAAGCGCGATTGCCCTGAGCGGCCGCCCTGCCTTAGATTTTACGATCAGGCGTGCCGTTCGGGGTAAGTAAAGCCAATCCCGGCGTTAGATAAAGCCGGCCAACGCTGTTATGCTATTTGCCTTAGGCGCAGCGCCGTTTTAACGAAAGCCAGGGGAAAACTGTCACTATGTACAACCAAGACGCCATTGATGGCATGAAAAATATCGTCCAAGAGTTGCTGAATGAGGCCAAAAAACGGGGTGCCAGTGCCGCAGAGGCCGGACTCAGTCAAGAGACCGGGTTGTCTGCCACCGCCCGACTCGGGGATGTCGAGAGCCTAGAGCACCATTGCGGCCAAAGCGTGGGCGTTACCGTTTATTTTGGCCAAAAAAAGGGTTCCGCCAGCAGCAATGACTGGTCGCTGGCGTCTATCAAAGAGACCGTCAATGCCGCTTGCAGCATTGCCCGGTACACGGGCGAGGATGCCTGCGCCGGTCTGCCTGAGGCCGAATGGCTGGCGACGGCATTCCCCGATTTGGATGTGAATCATCCGTGGTCACTGGATGCCGATGCCGCTATTGCCTTAGCCATCGAATGCGAGGCCGCGGCCCGCGCTTACCACCCGGCTATCGGCAATTCGGAAGGGGCTACGGTTAACAGCCATCAAGGTGTTCAGGTGTTAGGCAACAGCTTGGGTTTTTTACAGGGTCTGGAATCGACCCGTCACGCCATCAGTTGTTCGGTTATCGCCCAACACGAGGACAGTATGCAGCGGGATTATTGGTACAGCGTCGCCGCAAACCCAGAGCAACTGGAAGCGGTCGCCGTGGTTGGTGCTAAAGCTGCCGAACGCGCCGTCAGGCGACTGAATGCTCGCAGTCTGAGCACCCGGCAATGTCCGGTGCTGTATGCGGCTGAAGCCGCATCCGGTTTGCTAGGCAGCTTTATTAGTGCTGTCAGCGGCGGCAATTTGTACCGGAAATCGTCATTCTTGCTGGATGCACTAGACACCCCGGTTTTTCCTGAGTTTATCCGAATTTACGAACAGCCGTTCCTGAAAGCGGCCTTAGGCAGTGCTGCCTACGATGCCGAAGGGGTCGCCCCCCGTGCGCGGGACATCGTCAGCGAGGGCGTTTTGCGTGGTTATGTGCTAAGCACATACTCGGCGCGCAAACTGGGTCTTAAAAGCACCGGCAATGCCGGTGGCATCCATAATCTAGGCCTAGACAGCAGCGGCTACGATTTGCCCGCCCTGCTAAAACTAATGGGTTCTGGTTTGTTGGTCACGGAACTGATGGGGCAGGGCGTTAATACAGTGACCGGAGACTACTCCCGTGGGGCGGCCGGGTTTTGGGTGGAAGGCGGTGAGTTGTGCTACCCGGTCGAGGAAATCACTATTGCCGGCAATTTGCGCGACATGTTCAAAAGCATTGTGGCCGTAGGCAACGACACCGATTGCCGGGGCAGTATTCGTACCGGCTCTATTTTACTGGGCAATGTGTCCGTAGCCGGCAGCCGCTAAGCGTTTGTCGGCACACTGGCTTGCCGCTGCTAAATTAGGGTTTCTGTAGGGTGCTCTACAAAGTGCTTGCATTCAGACAAGTCGCTACCAGTCAGCGCAACAAAACCGCGCTAAAGCAGCGGTTATTCCTTACCCGGCAAAAACGGTACGAACGCTACGTCTTCCATCTCATCAACGACAAAACCATCGCGGCTGTGAAAAACCCGCAACAGTTTTTGCACGCCGCTTTTTTCACCGACCGGAATTGCCATCAGCCCGCCCTCGGCCATTTGTCGTAACAAAGGCTCCGGCAGCTCCGGCGGCGCAGCCGATACTAAGATGCCGTCATAAGGCGCGTTTTCGGGCCAGCCGTACCCGCCATCGTCATGCAAGTAACTGATGTTTTTAAGCTTTAGGCTCCATAGGTGGTTTTTGGCTTTTTTTTGCAACGGCAGGATGCGCTCCACGCTGTAAACGTGCTCAACCAGTTGCGCCAAAATAGCCGTCTGATAACCACAACCGGTGCCAATTTCTAGTACCCTAGACAACGGCCCGCCCGACAACACCAGCTCGGTCATTCTAGCGACGATGTACGGCTGGGAAATGGTTTGGTTGTAGCCAATAGGCAGGGCGGTATCCTCATACGCCCGGCTGGCTAACGCTTCGTCGACAAAAATATGCCGGGGCGTATCCTGCATCACCTGCAACACGCGCCGGTCGCAGATGCCCTGTTCCTGCAACCGGCTGACCATGCGCCCGCAGGTGCGCTGCGAAGTCATGCCGATGCCTTGCCATTTTGCTATCAATCGTATCCCCTCATTAGGGCAACCACTCTTTCAGCGCATTCAAGCGTTCATACCAGGTTAAGTCTATCTGTAACGGTGTGACCGAAACGTAACCCGCGTTGATGGCGTAAAAATCTGTACCAGGACCTGCATCTTGCTCGGCACCGGGTGGTCCCACCCAATAAATGCTGCGCCCGCGTGGGTCTTGGCTTTTTATCACCGACTCAGACTTGTGGCGCTGGCCCAAACGGGCCGCTTGGTAGCCTTTTATTTGCTCGATGGGTAAATCCGGAACATTGACATTCAAAATGATGTCTTGCGGCAACGGTCGGGCAATCAGCTGCCGCAGCAGAGTCACGGCTACTTGCCCGGCCGTAGCAAAATGCACGGGATTGTTGCCAACTAAGGAAATTGCCACTGCGGGTAAGCCTAAAAAACGACCTTCCGTCGCCGCGGCTACGGTTCCCGAATACAGCACGTCATCGCCTAAGTTGGCGCCGTGGTTAATGCCGGCGAACACCATATCCGGCTCCTTAGCCAACAAGCCGGTGATGGCCAGGTGTACGCAATCGGTGGGTGTGCCATCGACCTTGACAAAACCGTTGTCAGTGTCGTAAGCCCGCAACGGCATGTCTAAGGTCAACGAATTGCTCGCCGCGCTGCGGTTGCGGTCGGGTGCCACCACGGACAACTCGGCATGACCCCGTAAAGCCGCCGCCAACGCTACCAAACCCTCGGCCAAATAACCGTCGTCATTACTCAACAAAATATGCATTACCAATCGCCGCCTGAAAAAAGTCATTTATAATGGCCAGCGATGTTAGCAACAATAACCCGCAAAATCAGCTACCATGACAAAAAAAATCATCAGTTCTGAAGACCGTGATTTATTTCGCCAGTCGCTAGCCGGCATTCGCCTGTTAATGACCGACAAGGTATTGTTGAAACAAACCGAACCCCCTAAACCTGTCCCCAAACCCAAGCCGCGTACCGACGAAGATTTTTTACCGCTTATTGATGCCGCGCTAGAGCCTGTTGGTGCGGAAGAGGCACTCAGTTACGGCAAACCCGGTGTGGCAAAAAACGTTTTGAGCAAGCTTCGCCAGGGCTATTTTGGTCTCGATGCTGAACTGGACTTGCACGGCTTAACCAGCACACAAGCTCAGCGGCAATTGTGGCACTTTGTAGCAACCAGTAGGCAAAAAAATTACCGCTGTTTGCGTATCGTTCACGGCAAAGGGTACCGCTCAGCCGGCAACCAACCGGTGCTAAAAAACCATGTGAACAGTTGGTTGCGACAACATTGGGATGTCTTGGCGTTTTGCTCGGCATGCCCTAAGGACGGCGGGACTGGGGCGGTGTGGGTGCTGCTAAGAATTCATTAGCCGGAGTAAACCGATAAACGGGCAATGTGTCAGGTTTTTTTACAATTTTCTTGTTTTTTGCCACTGCTCTCCGCCAGTTTTTGTTGTACCATTAGGCAGTTAACTCTCTTCCACGGTATGGCTTTTTTTTGCTAGCCGAGGAGTGTTAGTGTGTTTTTTTGCATAGCAACCGCTTTTTTTAACAGACTGCTTAGGATAAACCATGAACAGCCGCTCATTATAACCTTGGCCTTAATCGGACGTTTACCGCCAATAGAACCGCCCCCGTCATCGGCGCGGCACGGGTGACCTTGCGCAGCGACAGCGGCCAGCTTGCTTTTGAAACAGGCTTCGCAGTACGCGGTAGCGGTACCGTGCGTTGGACGGCACCGTCAGGTATTAACCTGAGTGCGGGTGCCCAGAAGTTCCAGTTCGGCAACTATTCTGCGGACCAGGTGTTTTCACTGGCCATGACGTTAACCGACAGCAGCAATAACACGCGGCATTACAGTAACAGTGCGATGCCACTTGGAGACGGCAGCGGCGTGTTTGATATTTATTTCTCCTCGCTGACCGGGACCGGTCTCTTAAGCGATATTGTGGCGTTGAACTTGGTTATTTCTGACCGGCCTGCAGCACAAAACGGGTCTGCCTCCCCGGATGTGTCTTTTACGTTTTTAGCGACCATCCCAGAACCGGGTGCCATCAGCTTAATGGCTCTGGGTGCGTTGGCCTTTTTGGCATTGGCCAGAGGCAAACGCCCGGCCATCTGAGGGTAAGGTTTGCGTACCGCTGGGTACGCTTTGCTTGAGCAGGCGATTGACCGGTTCCATTTTTTTGCCGCCTGCCGTGTATTTTTGGCCTCCCTTGTTGGGGTTTTTTGCTGTGTTGTACGGATGGCTGTCCTGACCCGGTTTCAAGACGGGCGGGTTTTTAAGGCGAGGGAATGCTTTTGAGCAAAGTGTTGATGTGGCTGGCGGGTATGGCGTAGGTGATGCCGCTGGGGTTGGATAAGGCATTTTCCCTGCTGCCGGTGACAAAAACCTTGTTAATGACACCGATTACTTCCCCTGTTTTGGGATGGTACAAAGGGCTGCCGCTGTTTCCAGGGTAGGCGGTAGCGTCCAGTTGAAACACGTTGAACGGTGCTGTCATTTGCCGGATTAGTCCGCTGTCCAGCCCGCCTGGATGGAGGGAGGGAATGATGTTGGGTGTGATGGCCGAGAGAATGCCCCGGTGAGTAACCGGATACAGACCTAAAACCATGCCTAGGGGAAAGCCCGTGAAAGCGAACAATTGCCCTTCTGCGACGGTGTCAGACGATCCGATCATCATGGGAGGCAATCGGTCTTCGGCAAGCTTTAAAATAGCCAAGTCGTGTTTTTTGTCGAGGAAGGCTTGTCGGGCAACGGCGAACCTGTCTTGACCGTTTTTGCGGTAAAACACGGCAACTTTTTCCAGACGCCGGTCATCGAGTTGTTCTGGGATGACGTGTGCGTTGGTGACGATAAGACTGCCATCGGCAATGGCAAAGCCGGTCCCTAAAAAAATGCCCCGTGGACTGCGCGAGGGCGAATAGGTACCGACTGCGACAATGCTGGGTTTGATTTTTGCCAAGGTTTCAGGCAAGTATTCTTCTGCTGCGAACAACTTATTGCTGGCTAAGAAAAAATACAGCGCACAGATGACGAAAAAGGCAGGATGGGTCATGGGATGTGTCGCTGCGGGTTGGTTTAGGGTGGTTTTTGCATTTTAGTGTAACATTGCCGGGGTTGTTTTTGCTATTTCACTGCCCCGTCCGGGGATTTTCCTGACACTGTAACGAAATTACACACGCAATTTATGGCTCAATACATTTATTCCATGAACCGGGTGGGCAAAATAGTCCCCCCCAAAAAACACATTCTCAAAAACATTTCCTTGTCTTTCTTTCCCGGCGCAAAGATCGGCGTACTGGGTTTAAATGGCTCGGGGAAATCCACGTTGCTTCGCATTATGGCCGGGATTGACAAGGACATCGAAGGCGAAGCCGTCCCACTCAAAGGCATTAACATTGGGTATCTGCCGCAAGAGCCGCAGTTAAACCCAGAGAAAACGGTCCGTGGCAACGTGGAAGAGGCGATAGCAGAAATCAAGGCGGTACTCGATAGATTCAATGAAGTCAATAACGCATTCGCTGAACCCGACGCCGATTTTGACGCCCTGCTGGCCGAACAAGCCGATTTGCAGGAAAAAATCGAAGCGGCTGGGGCGTGGGAATTGGAGCGCAAGCTGGAAATTGCCGCCGACGCTCTACGATTGCCCGATTGGGATGCCGAGGTTACTAAGTTGTCTGGGGGCGAAAAACGCCGGGTCGCTTTGTGCCGTCTGCTGCTGTCCAATCCCGATATGCTGTTGCTGGATGAGCCGACCAACCATTTGGATGCCGAATCGGTGGCATGGCTAGAGCGCTTTTTGCATGACTTCTCTGGTACTGTGGTCGCCGTTACCCATGACCGCTATTTTTTGGATAATGTCGCCGGTTGGATTCTGGAGTTGGACCGGGGGGCAGGCATACCTTGGGAAGGCAATTATTCCAGTTGGCTGGAGCAAAAAGAAAAACGCTTAGGGCAGGAAGAAAAGCAAGAATCGTCTCGCCAAAAAGCCATGAAGGCCGAGCTGGAGTGGGTGCGTGCCAACCCTAAGGGCCGTCATGCTAAGAGCAAGGCGCGTTTGGCGCGGTTTGAAGAATTGTCATCTCAAGAAGTGCAAGCCCGCAACGAAACCCAAGAAATTTATATCCCGCCCGGACCGCGTTTGGGCGATGTGGTGATCGAAGCTAAAAATATCAGCAAAGGTTTTGGCGACCGTCTGCTGATCAGTGATTTAAGCTTTAGCCTGCCACCAGGCGGTATCGTCGGCATCATTGGCCCGAACGGTGCCGGTAAGACGACCTTGTTCCGTATGATGGCGGGGTTTGAACAAGCGGATTCCGGCACCATTACAATGGGGCAAACCGTGCAGGTGGCTTATGTTGACCAATTGCGCGATGACATGGATAACAGCAAGACCGTTTGGGAAGAGATTTCCGATGGCTTGGATATAATCACTGTCGGCAAATACGAGACCCCGTCACGGTCTTATGTCGGGCGCTTTAATTTTAAGGGCGGCGACCAACAAAAACGCATCGGCGAATTATCCGGGGGCGAGCGTAACCGGGTGCATTTGGCGAAATTGCTTAAATCGGGCGGTAACGTCTTGTTGCTGGACGAGCCGACTAACGACTTGGATGTGGAAACCTTGCGGGCATTGGAAGAAGCGTTGCTATCTTTCCCCGGCTGTGCGGTGGTCATTTCTCATGACCGTTGGTTCTTGGATAGAATTGCCAGCCATATTCTCGCCTTTGAAGGCGACAGCCAAGTGGTTTGGTTTGAAGGCAATTACCAGGATTATGAGACGGACCGCCACCGGCGTTTAGGAACGGACGCCGACCAGCCGAAACGGATTAAGTACAAAAAATTGACGTAATAAAGCTGGCGGGCGAGTTAATACGAGTCTTAGGTGTTGCTTGAGGAAGCTTTAAGCGAAAAAAAGTCCAGCACCGGTTTTGTGCGGGGCCGTACCCCATGCCAAAGATAGAAGGCTTCGGCGGCTTGTTCCACCAGCATGCCTAGCCCATCTAGGCTTTTGTGGGCGTTTTGAGCCAAACCCCATTGCACAAACGGGGTTGGCTGGTGGCTGTAAGCTAAGTCGTAGCACACCCCCGTATCGGCTAACAGCCCGTTTGGCAAGGGCGGTAGTTGATGGCTGAGGCTGGCGGAGGTGGCGTTAAGGATAAGGTCAAATTGCAGGTTTTGTAATTCCGGGAAACCGCAGCCTAGAATGCAGCCGAGGTGGCTAAATGTCTCAGCGAGTTTGCATGCTTTGTCTACGGTGCGGTTAGCAATGGTCAAACAGGCAGGTTTGTGCTCCAGCAAAGGGGCGATAATACCGCGACTGGCTCCGCCTGCCCCTAAAATTAAAATCCGCCGGTCGGTTAAAGTCAGGTTGTGGTTGACGGTAAGGTCAGTGACTAGGCCGCAGCCGTCGGTGTTGTCGCCGAGCAAACTGCCGTCAGTGTGCAATGCAAGGGTGTTAACTGCTTTGGCCAGTTCCGCCCGGGGTGTCTTGTGTGTGACCAACTCCCAGGCCAGTTCTTTCAGGGGGACGGTGCAATTTAGACCTTTACCCCCTGAGCTAAAAAAAGCAGCTACCGCGTCGGTGAATTTTTTAGCACTTACATCGTGTGCCTGGTAGGACAAACGCTGCCCGGTTTGCTCGGCGAATAGGTGGTGAATTTGCGGCGATTTGCTGTGGTTGATGGGATGGCCGAAAACCGCGTACCGGTTTACGTTTTGCATGAGGACTCCTGTTCGCTTTGCCAGTACCGCACGGATACCTTCTTCAGCCGGGTGATGGGGTTTGGTAGTGTTATTCGGCCAGCCACTGCGCGGCTTGTTTGGCGAAATAGGTAACTATCGCATCCCCGCCCGCCCGCTTGCAAGCCAGCAGCGATTCTAATACGGCTTGCCGCTCATCCAGCCAGCCGTTCATAGCGGCGGCTTTGATCATCGCGTACTCCCCGCTGACCTGATAAACAAAAGTAGGCACGCCGAAGCGGTCTTTAATGCGCCGAACAATGTCTAGGTAGGGCAGCCCGGGTTTGATCATCACCATGTCAGCACCTTCTTGTAAGTCCAGTTGTACTTCACGCAAGGCCTCGTCTGAATTGGCCGGGTCCATTTGGTAGCTGCGCTTGTCACTGGCTCCTAAGGATGCGGCCGAACCGACTGCATCCCGAAAAGGGCCGTAAAAACTGGAAGCGTATTTCGCAGAGTAGGCCAGTATTTGTGTGTTGGTGTGGCCGTTTGTTTCCAGTACTGTCCGAATGGCACTGATGCGCCCGTCCATCATATCGGAGGGTGCTACTATGTCGGCCCCGGCTTCGGCATGTGACAAGGCTTGTTGGGTTAAAACGGCAAGCGTTTCATCGTTTAAGACATAACCGTGTGCGTTTGTCAGGCCGTCTTGACCGTGCAGGGTGTAGGGGTCAAGGGCAACATCAGTGATGATTCCTAATTCGGGAATTGCTTGTTTGAGTGCCCTGACGCTACGCTGGATTAAGCCGTCCGGGTTAAAGGCTTCTGCGGCGCAGGCAGATTTTAGCTGGCTGGGAACGACAGGGAATAGGGCAATGGCCGGGATACCCAGCCGGCTGATGACGGCCGCTTCTTCCAGCAACAAGTCCTGAGATAGCCTGTTAACGCCGGGCATGGACGCGATAGTCTCCTGTTTGCCCGAGCCTTCAGTGACAAAAACAGGATATATCAGATCGTTGCAAGTCAAAACGCTCTCCCGCACCAGGCGTCTGGAAAAATCGCTGTAGCGTACCCTCCTCATGCGTATGTGGGGAAAATTGGTGTTATTATGAAGTGCGTTGTCCATGCCGATGAGTGTGGTTTTTGGGTTTATCTGCGCCATTTTAGAGGAATTTATGAAGCTTAAGTACTATTTTTCGATAGGTTTGATGGCATTGTGCCTGCTCTTGCCTGTGGCTGCCAGCGTTGCCGCCGAGTTATTGCCGCCCCAGCAATCCATTAAAGCAGCTTCGGATAAATTGCAAAAAAAACTGCAAGACCCAGCCTTTACCCAAGATTTTTCGCAAGTAGCAAAGTATGTTAATGAGGCCATAGACCCACACACGGACTTCGACAGGATTTCGGCACTGGTTTTGGGCAAGGCATGGAGAGCTGCAAGTCCTGACGAGCGGGAGCGCTTTAAGAAAGAATTTCAAACATTGCTGGTTAGGACGTACTCGCGCGCTTTTGTGGAGTTCAAAGAGTGGTCGGTACGCTTTTTACCCTTGAACATTGAGCAAGGGGCCACTAGGGTCATCGTTAAAACCCAGGTTTTGCAGCCCGGCTCACAACCGGTTAGCGTGGATTACCGCATGGCTCTCAGTGGGGAGGAGTGGAAGGTCTACGATATTATGATCGAGGGCGTGAGTTTAGTGACCAACTACCGGACTACGTTTGCCAATGAAATGCAGGCAAAGGGGTCGTTAAATGCCATCATCAGCGATTTGTCCAAAAGAAACCTCGAAGCACTGGCGCCAGCACCTAAGAGCTCATAAAACTCTCCTGCCGCAGGGAAAACGTGGCCAGTACATTTCCAGAGACAGCCTACCAAGGCTTGTACCCCATTTTAACGGCAGCCCGCGCGCAGGCATGGGCTGCGATGTTGCCTAAACAACTGGCGAGTGCCTTTGACAGCAGCAAGCACGCGGAATGGCTGGTTTGGGCAGATGTGCTTGACAAAGCCGGGTTCGGGTCTTGCCGTTATTCTTCCTTGGACCGTGCAGTGATCGAAATTGGCGGAGTCGATGAAATAAGCGGCGTGGAGCGGGAGGCCCTAGCGCGGCAACTGCAATGTTTACACCCCTGGCGAAAAGGTCCGTACCGGCTTTTTGGCGTAACTGTCGACACAGAATGGCGTTCGGATTTGAAATGGGAGCGATTAAAAGACGTTATTTCCCCTTTAAGTCGGCGCTTGGTTTTGGATGTGGGTTGCGGTAACGGCTACCACTGCTGGCGTATGCTGGGCGCAGGTGCGAAAGCGGTCATTGGCATTGATCCTTTGCTGCTCAATGTGGTGCAGTTTTTGTTTATTAAAAAACAGTTTGGTACGGCACCCCTTTATGTTTTGCCCTTGGCAATGCAAGCTATTCCATCAGAATTGAAAATGTTTGATACGGTCTTCTCTATGGGAGTGCTTTACCATCGTCGTTCGCCGCTAGATCACCTTTTAGAGCTAAAGTCCAGCCTGCGGCCAGGCGGGGAACTGGTTCTGGAAACATTGGTTGTCGATGGCGATGCCAATACCGTGCTTTTGCCCGAAAATAGGTATGCAAAAATGCGCAATGTCTGGTTTTTACCCAGCACGGATGCCTTGATGGGTTGGCTGAAACGGTTGGGTTTTACGAGTATTCGCTTGGTGGACACAACGGCTACAACAGTGACCGAACAGCGCAGCACGCCCTGGATGCGGTTTCAATCCCTAGCCGATTTTTTGGATAAAAATAACCCTGAGCGTACCTGCGAGGGATTGCCTGCGCCCAAACGGGCAATCATTATTGCAAATACCCCATAAATTTTTAGCGGCAGAGGTTTTTTAAATGGGACGGTACGGTAAAACGAGGAGCCCAAGAAGTGGTCGCTCCCGCTATGCGTCAACAGATGAAAAAATACCCAATCGGGCAAAAAAAGCCGGGCCGAACCGCTTGGTTATCGGGGTGCTGGCTATTGCTGCATTGGCTGCCGGTCTTTTTTTTGTCAAGCCAGAGGGCAGGGTATGGGACACCGATGCCTTGGTTGCCTTGTGGTTTGCCAAATTCCAAGTTCCTAAAACCGAAACAGCAGAAGGCAGGCCTGCTGCTGGGCGGGTAGAACAAAGTTCCACAGCAGAAAAGCTGGGTTTGACTGAGATTGTGGTGTCTGACGAACGCATTTTGCCAGAGTTAGATGGCAGTGACGAGGCCGTCAGGGATGCGTTGGTGACGCTGACTCCAGGCATTGCCCCTTACCTAAAAACCGGGCAAATCATTAGGCGCTACATGCAAATAGCCAATGATTTTTCACAAGGTATAAGGGTGGCAAGGCACTTTTATTTTTTGCGGCTGCCCGAGCCATTTTCTGTGCAAGATGAGGGGCAACAATGGGTCATTAGTGAAAATAGCTACCTGCGTTACGCTAATTTAGCCCAAGCCATTGATTCTATTAACGCGGCTGAGTGGTTGGAACTGTATATAAAATTCAGGCCGTTAATGCTGCAAGTGTTTGCTGAATTCAGTTACCCAGCCGGGCATAATTTAGATGACATGGTCATTGGGGCGGCCAGGCAGATTTTATCCGCCCCTGTCATTAGTCAGCCTGTTGTGGTCGTCAGGCAATCGGGCGTTTATAAATACGAAGACCTAAAGCTTGAAGCGATGAATTCGGTTCATAAGCAAATGGTACGCATGGGGCCCGTCAATACCCGCTTGATTCAAAAAAAAATCAGTGAGCTGATGAGCGAATTGGTCAATCCGAGGGTAGTAAAATACCCCGGCCAGGTACATTAGTACCTCGGCAGGGGTATCCAGTATGCCTAATGGTTAGGTTGCTTTTTTGTGGGATTGGCTGACGGTGTTTCCGCTTTCAGCGTGCTTTTGTGGGCTTCAGTGGTGCCGGTATTTTCAAAAAGCAAGTCGCCTTTTATGTTTTCTAAGCTTTTCTCACCTATGCCAGATACTTCCAATAAGTCTTCCGGGGCTTGAAACGGGCCGTGTTCTTCACGGTATTTTACAATCGCCTCGGCTTTTGACGGACCAATGCCACTTAGAGCGTCGGCAATCGTTTTGGCATCGGCGGTGTTAATGTTAACAGGGGCGGCAAAACAATTAAGCGCAAACAGAGACAGCAAAACAAGTAAAAGCTTATTCATGGTTTTTCCTTATGCTTTGAGGTTTGATAGGAATGAATGGAGCAAAGCAAAAACAGCGGAAGGCTTGCCTAGTCCATTCAAGGCATTAGTCTAGTCGTTAGTGACTAACTTTCAAATCGGCACAGAGTGCTTTGCTGTATTTTTAAGTGTCGGTAGGCTTGGTTTTTACTGGCTTTTCCATTCGTGTTTTATATTGTGTATTCGACATTGACAGTCCTGCCTTTTCTAATTTACAGTTACGCCTGCAAATAACATGCAACCACTAAAATAAATAACCCTTTGGAGCATATCATGGCTAGACCACTCATTCAGATGGCATTAGATTCACTTGATTTTGACGCAACTGTCGCTTTGGCAGAACAGGTTGCCCCTCATATTGATATTTTTGAGATAGGCACCCCATGCATCAAGCACAACGGCATTAACATGGTCAAAGCCCTGAGAACAAAATTCCCAGACAAATTGATCTTGGTTGACTTGAAAACAATGGATGCTGGCGAATACGAAGCCACTCCTTTTTATGCTGCGGGCGCAGATATTTGCACCGTTTTGGGTGTTTCTGGTTTGGCTACGTGTGCAGGCGTCATTAAAGCGGCCAACGCTTACGGTGCAGAAGCTCAAATTGATTTGATCAACGTGGAAGACAAGTTGGCTTGTGCTCGGGCAACGGCCCAAGCGGGTGCCCACATCATGGGCGTCCATACCGGTTTAGATGCACAGGCAGCAGGCCATACACCATTTGCTGATCTGGGCGACATCGCCAGACTGGGGCTGAATGTCAGAATTTCTGTTGCTGGTGGTATCAAACCGTCAACCGTGCAGGACGTAGTTCGTTCCGGTGCCAACATTATCGTGGTAGGAGCCGCCATTTATAGCGCACCATCACCCGCTGACGCAGCTCGTGAAATTCGCGAATTGGTTGAAGCGACTGAGGTATAAGCAATGCACCAGCAACTGGTCGTAGAAAAAATTTCAAGCATTTTGGAAGCTACTGATGACACATACGACGCTAAGCTAACCGGGTTGCTTGATGATGCTAACCGGATTTTTATATCCGGTGCGGGCAGATCTAAGCTGGTGGGCAATTTTTTTGCCATGCGTTTAGTTCATGCCGGTTACGATGTTAGCGTAGTAGGTGAAGTTGTTACGCCGAGTATCAAGGCTGGTGATTTGCTGGTAATTATCTCGGGTTCTGGTGAAACAGAACAGTTAGTTGCGTTTACAAAGAGTGCTAAAAAAATCGGCGCTAAAATCATCCTTCTTTCTGCCAAAGAAACTTCAACAATCGGCGATATGGCTGATGCCGTTTTCCAGATCGGCCGGGCCGAGCAATACGGAAAAGTGTACGGAATGCCGATGGGAACGGTTTTTGAGCTTTCAGTTCTGTTGTTCCTTGAGGCGACCGTTTCGCACATAATCCATGAAAAAGGCATACCCGAAGAAGTTATGAGGGAAAGGCATGCAAATCTAGAATGACGTTTGTATTGAACGAGTGAATTAAATCGCGCGTTCTTGTCGTTCTTGTTTTGTGCAATGAGGAAAAACACAGGTGATTGTTGATGGCTGTCGACAATCACCGTTTTATCTACCCGTGTTGAATATTAAGGAGAAAAATATGACATCGCGCCGACAGTTAGCGAATGCCATACGCGCTTTAAGCATGGACGCTGTTCAAAAAGCAAACTCGGGGCATCCCGGTGCCCCGATGGGGATGGCTGATATCGCTGAGGTGTTGTGGAACAGTTACATGCGCCACAATCCTTGCAATCCAAGCTGGCCAAACCGCGACAGATTCGTTTTGTCAAACGGCCACGGATCTATGTTGATCTACGCTCTATTGCACCTGACAGGATATGACCTGTCGATAGACGATTTGAAGAGTTTTCGTCAGCTGCATTCAAAAACGCCAGGTCATCCAGAATACGGTTATGCACCGGGCGTAGAAACCACCACCGGTCCGCTAGGGCAGGGTATGACAAACGCAGTAGGCATGGCAATTGCCGAAAAAGTTCTGGCCGCACATTTTAATCGCCATGGTCATGATGTTGTAGATCACCATACGTATGTGTTCTTGGGTGATGGTTGTTTGATGGAAGGCATATCCCACGAAGCGTGTGCGTTGGCAGGTACGTTGGGTCTGGGTAAGTTAGTCGCGTTTTGGGATGACAACGGCATATCTATTGATGGTCATGTCGAGGGTTGGTTTACGGACAATACGCCCATGCGTTTCGAAGCCTATAATTGGCATGTGATTGCTGATGTCGATGGCCATGATTACGAGGCGGTGTCAAAAGCGATCGCCATGGCAAAAGCAATGACCGACAAGCCGACGCTCATTTGTTGCAAGACTACCATTGGTTTTGGTTCGCCAAATAAAAAAGGTAGCCACGCCTGTCATGGTGCGCCGTTAGGCCAGGATGAAATCAATTTAACCAAGGCTGCATTGGGTTGGGATTATGATGCCTTTGAGGTGCCGGCGGCGGTGTATGCGGGCTGGGATGCTCGAATCAAAGGAAAAAAAGCCGAAGCTGAATGGAATGAAGAATTTGCCGCTTATGAAAAAGAATTTCCACAATTAGCGGCCGAGTTTCAGCGTCGTATGGCAGGTGAGTTACCGGTAACCTGGGCTGAAGATGCAGCGAATTTCATTAAGTCCGTGAATGCAGAAGCAAAATCTACCGCAACTCGGTTGTCATCGTTAGCTTCGATTGAAGGCTACGCGAAATTGTTGCCGGAGATATTCGGTGGTTCAGCCGACCTAGGCTGTTCCAATATGACAGAGTGGTCAGGCCATAAGCCGATGAGAGCTAATAAGCCTGATGCCAATTATGTGAACTACGGCGTTCGTGAGTTTGGCATGTCTGCCATAATGAACGGCATTGCTTTACATGGCGGTTTAATACCTTTCGGTGCAACCTTTTTGATGTTCTCCGAGTATGCTCGCAATGCCCTGCGCATGGCGGCTTTGATGAAAATCAGATCTATTTTTGTTTATACACACGACTCAATTGGTTTAGGGGAAGATGGACCAACCCATCAACCGATTGAACAAATTGCAACGCTTAGAATGATTCCAGGTATGCAGGTATGGAGACCGTGTGATGCGGTAGAAACCGCAGTGTCATGGAAAGCGGCAATAGAACGCAGTGATGGCCCTACGGCTCTTGTTTTTTCAAGACAAACCTTGGCGCATATGCCAAGAACAGAACAACAAATAGCCGATATAGCAAAAGGCGGCTATGTCTTAAAAGACTGCGACGGGCATCCAGAAGCAATAATTATTGCAACCGGTTCTGAGGTTGAGTTGGCTGTGAAGGCGGCAGAAGCGTTAACGGCTAGAGGCAGAAAAATAAGGGTTGTTTCTATGCCTTCTACAAATCTGTTTGAATCTCAAGATGCCAGTTACTGTGAGTTTGTTTTGCCATCGACGGTGTCAAAACGCGTGGTTGTTGAAGCCGGCGTGATTGACGGATGGTGGAAATATGCTGGAACTACAGGAAAAATCGTCGGTATAAACCGTTTCGGAGAATCTGCCCCGGCAGGGCAGTTGTTCAAAGAATTTGGTTTCACTGTAGAAAATGTAATTGATAACGTTGAAGCTGTCCTTTAATCAACAAAATGCGACAGGGGAAAGGTAGGCCTCTATCCGTTAATACTGAAAATGGGAGAAGAAAGTGAAAAAAAAACAAATCGTTATTTGTCTGTCGGCCGTAATGGTATTGGCAAGTCAGGCGGTAATAGCTGATCAAAAATATCCCGCCTCTGATTTCAAACCAGAGGTGGTTTATCAAGATAAAGAGTATATCGAAAAAAATTCGCCATCTTCAGACCAAACAGCCCCGGTTGCAGAGGCTGGCTCAAAATATCCAGCCGCAAGTTTCGAGCCAAAAGTCATTTTCAATGACAGCAGTTATAAGCACTTTGAGCCTTCGCCGTCTACGCAGGAGGCTGTATCGTCGCCAGAGATGGCTTCAGCACCTGAATCTTCAGATTCACAGCCAACAGGTGCCGCTACTGCTGTAGATGGAGATAGAAATAGGGATGAGGTTTCGATGGTAGTTCCTATCGTTGGGTTGCTAGCTCTGATAGGTGGAGGGCTGCTTTTGTTTGGCGGAAAACTTAGGAAGTGCGCTAAAAAAGCGACGGCTAAAAAAACTACGGATGCAGCAGTTACTGGCGGTTTAGATAATAGATTGACGGGGGTTTCTCGGTACTTAAACAAAATGTCTGGTACGGGTGTGTCGCGGTACATTGAGAGACGAATAAAGACGCCGTTGGTAGTGACTGGCGTAGCCCGTTATGTTGCAAGACAGGCTTCTGCGTCGAAACAATTAACAACGCGAGCGTCGGTGACTGGGGTTGAAAAGTACATGCGTGATCGAGGAGAAACTAATGGATGAAAATAAATTTTCTGGATTGTTTTTACCCGCAGCAGCAGGTTTTTTCTCCTTTTTAAGGAAGCCTCATTCAGAAAGTAAACACGCTAAGCACAATGAAAAAAGCCCTGTGCTTAGTGATGACGGGTCTACTGGTGTAAGCCGCTATATAAAAAATCAATTGTCGGTTCTAGATATCAGTGCGAGATGCCGTGATCAAGTTTTATTGAGTGGCGTGGCTAAGTATATCTTGGACCAGGAACGCTATAAGTTATCCAAAGTTGCTAGGTATGTTCTTAGAGTGAAGCTGGCTGAAAAACAAATTAGGAAATCTCGAAGCGTAGAAACTGGCTTTGACAGATACCTGAAAAATCAGCCCGTTTTGCCTAAAGTCACAGGCGTTTCAAAATACCTAAAAAACCAAGGAAATTTTCCAAAAGTTAGCGGTGTTTCAAAGTATATGCTTAGGCTAAAGTACAGTGAGCAAAGCATCTTAACGACGCAAACATTGGTTGTTAAGGATACGCGGGTTTCAAAGTATGTAAAACAACAGCAGATAATGCCAAAGTTTACCAGTGTTTCAAAATATTTGGTAAGGCAGTCTTTGCTAGATAAAGCAGATGCCAAAAAACGTTCGTTGTCTAGTGTTAAGATAACCGGTGTTGCTAGATATATGCAAAAACAACAAGCACTGCCTAAAAAAAGCGGTGTGGAAAAGTATATTAAAATGCATGCCGGGGTCGTAGAGCAGCCCTCTAAAGCACCAGAAACAACGGTTGAAAAATATATTCGTGGTCGTAATTAATTGCAAACCGGGCCTAAAATACTAATGTGTCGAGACAGGCCCGTGTGGGTTTTTTTTGATATTTTTTAGACTTTATCCTACACGCGATAAATGCCTAGAAACGTACCCGCACGTTTCTGCACTAAATGAGAAAGGGTTTTGGTTTAATTCATAATTTTTAAGGTGCTTTGTCATGGAAAAAAACTTACTTGATCAACTAAAACAATACACGGTGGTTGTGGCCGATACAGGCGATTTAGAAGCCATAGAAAAGTTTAAGCCGCGTGACGCTACAACAAACCCTTCGTTGATAACCGCTGCTGCACAAATGCCACAGTATCAAGGCATAGTAGACGACACCTTAAAGGGAGCAAGAGAGACCTTAGGTGTACAGGCGACACCTGCACACGTCGTGTCTTTGGCGTTTGACCGCTTAGCAGTTGCGTTCGGCCTAAAAATACTAAAAATTATTGAAGGTAGAGTGTCGACTGAAGTGGATGCTAGGCTTTCTTATGATGTTGAGGGTACTATCGCTAAAGGCAGGGAGATTATTGCTCAATACGAAGCTGCAGGTGTTTCCAAAGAGCGAATTTTGATAAAAATAGCCTCGACATGGGAAGGAATACAGGCTGCTGCGGTACTTGAAAAAGAAGGAATTCACTGTAACTTGACATTGTTATTTGGCATTCATCAGGCGGTTGCTTGTGCCGAAAATGGCATTACGTTAATTTCGCCTTTTGTAGGCCGTATTTTAGATTGGTATAAAAAAGACACAGGTCGCGATTCTTACCCGCCTGCTGAGGACCCGGGAGTGGTTTCTGTAACTGCCATTTACTACTACTATAAAAAGTTCGGCTATAAAACTGAAGTTATGGGCGCAAGTTTCCGTAATACGGGCGAAATTACCGAATTAGCGGGTTGCGATCTATTAACGATTGCTCCTTCGCTGCTGGGGGAGTTGCAAACGACTGAAGGGTATTTGCCGCGTAAATTGGACCCTGCTAGCGCAGAAACAATGGCCATTGAAAAAATATTTATCGATGAAGCGTCTTTTGTCAAAATGCACAAAGAAAATCAGATGGCAACTGATAAATTAGTCGAAGGAATAGAAGGTTTTACCAAAGCGTTGGAAGCCTTAGAAGGTGTTTTAGCCGAACGATTGGCCGCATTGGAAGGCTAATAAAAAATTTGCTATCCACAGCATTGCTTGGGTGGCTTTTCTTTTACTACAGTAAATTGAAATTATCCGATGTCACAAAAAATTTTAGACAGTGTTAAACCCGGTGTGGTAACAGGTACGGACATACAGAAAGTATTTGCCGTATGCAAAGCTAGAAGCTTGGCGTTACCAGCAGTGAACGTAATAGACAGTGGTTCAATCAATGCGGTGTTAGAAGCGGCGGCGAAAGCACAGGCTCCCGTTGTAATCCAGTTCTCAAATGGCGGGGCACAATACTTTGCTGGCAAAGGCTTAAAGCTTGATGGACAAAAAACGGCGGTTTTGGGCGCAATAGCAGGTGCCAAACATGTGAATACTTTAGCCGAGTTTTATGGAATTCCCGTAATACTTCACACTGACCATGCGGCAAAAAATCTGTTGCCATGGATAGATGGTCTGTTGGATGCAGGCGAAAAGCATTTTAATGAGACCGGAAGACCTTTATTTAGCTCTCATATGTTGGATTTGTCTGAAGAAACGCTGGAGGAAAATATCGCTATCTGCGGTCAATACCTTGCAAGAATGTCAAAAATTGGCATGACCCTAGAAATCGAGTTAGGTTGTACGGGTGGAGAAGAAGACGGTGTTGATAATACAAACGTGGATCATTCTGCTTTGTATACCCAGCCCGAAGATGTTGTGTATTCTTATGAAAAATTGATAAAAATAAGCGATAGTTTTACTATTGCCGCGTCATTTGGCAATGTTCATGGAGTTTATAAACCAGGCAACGTGAAATTGACACCAACTATATTGCAAAACTCACAAAAATACGTCAGTGAAAAATTTTCAGTTCCTGAAAACACATTGAACTTTGTATTTCATGGGGGTTCCGGGTCTAGTGCCCAGGAGATTAAAGAGTCTATTAGTTATGGCGTTGTTAAAATGAACATTGATACCGACACGCAGTGGGCTAGGTGGTCGGGTATTATGGAGTACTACAAAAAAAACCAAGGGTATTTGCAAGGACAAATTGGAAATCCAGAAGGTGAAGACAAGCCAAATAAAAAGTACTACGACCCGCGTGTTTGGCAGCGCGCTGGTGAAACGGCTATGGTCGCTCGCTTAGAGCAAGCGTTTCATGAATTGAATGCGGTAAATTCCCTGTAAAAAGATTGTCTACGATCGTTTATTGGTGGGTATAGTGCCGTTTTCTTGCACACTGTCGCACAAACTTGTAATTGTTTCGGCATAGGCGTTTTTGACACGCGAAACTACTGCAGAAAACTTGTCTGTCTTTTTAATGGGTTATGTCAATGACACGCTAAATTATCCGTGTGGTTTTTACAATAGCAACCGCCTTGATGCGCTAATTAACTCAGTAATTGTGCTTGGCAAAAGTGTTCTTGATAAGCTAAAAACAGCTTACACCAGCGGATAAATACTGAAGAAAAGCCTCGGACGATTTGGCAAATCGTTCCGTGGTTTTTTATTGATTTGTTTGAGTGGAATTTTGTAACAAGGCTAAATCTTGCTGAGAGTTTACATTGAAAAAACAATTTTCTGGCCAAGAAAAATCGACTTTTGCTATAGCATGAAAGTTAAGCCATGAAGCGGCTTTTCTATTACCTTGGGAAATATAATTTTCTAAGCTGGACCTTAAGCTGGTTTTTAAGGCTAAGAAAAGCGGTTGCAGTTTTTGACCATCTGTCGCCACCGCTATTTCGGCATCACACGCTTCCCGTGCGGCAATCAGTTTATGTAGATGATTCGATTCTATAAGAGGGCAATCACACGGCATAACGAGAAGTACAGAGCAGTCGGTAAAGTGTTCTAATGCCGCTAAAATGCCTGCTAGGGGGCCGTGAAAGTTATCGCAGCAGTCGGTTACTACGGGTAGACCGAACTGTTGGTAAGCGAGTAGATTTCGATTGGCACTAATGATGGTTTTGTCAGCGGCATTGGTCATTGCCGCTATGCTGTAGCCTACCATTGGCAGATTATTGTAATGAATCAAGCCTTTGTCTTGATAGGCCATGCGCTTAGATTGTCCTCCGGCAAGAATTACACCCCCTATTTTTGAATTGATTTGCATGGCACGTTAAAAATTGGTTTATTGAGTTAGATTTAGCAGTTACGAACCCGAACCGTTATATTTTTATACCTGCCCCGCCATCAACTTAAAAAAAATCGCCAAACCGCATTCAGTTGCAACGTCAGCAAGCTTATTTTGAGGGTCAAATTATGCTACGAAAAGAGGCAGTGTGCCTATTGATATTTTTAATTTCTGGATGTGAAACAACAGGTGAGCAAAATGTTAATGCCATGGATATCGCCTTGCCTAAAATAAACGACTACCCGACTCGAGACCGGGTTGAGTATGTTATGAACTGCATAGCTCAACACGGAGGCCTGACCTACATTAATCAGTACGCTTGTGGATGTAAAATAGACAAAATTGCGGAAAAGTTAACTTTTGAAGAATTTGATGCCGCAAAAACGTTTAGTTATCTTAAAAGCACGGCCGGAGAGAGTGGAGGTGTATTTCGAGACCCAGAATCTTCAAAAAAGCTGAGACAAAAACTGAAAGAAGCAGAAGCGTATGCGGAAAAAAGTTGTTTTGTAGAATAACGCTCAATACCGTATAAAAAAACAAAAGCCTTGGCTGGCAGCTTTTAGAGTAGTACCCGAGCTGTTTTTTAACAGAACCGTAAAAAGAACTTCATTTTTTTGTCACAGAACAGCTTTATCCTTGTCGGCCGGTCTTAAATAACTATAAACCAGGTCTTGCAAGCAAGACTTCTGGTGTCTGCTTCAGACGATTCTGGGAGGGAAAAATGAAATTGCTTCTTTCTATACACAAATGTGATGTGTTCATGTTTACATGGCTGGTCAATGCAAAAATGCATGGGCATTTAGCAAAAATAAGCAGATACCTCTCTAAAACGGGTGATGGGCAGCTTTATACGTTGTTAATTCTGCTCACTTTGTTGGCGGATGGATTTCGTAGTCCTTTTTTTCAGGCTATGTTGCTTGCATTTTTGATTGAGCGGCCAGCTTATTTCATTTTAAAGAACGGTTTTAAGCGCAATCGCCCGGAAGCAGCACTGAAGAATTTTCAAAGTGTTATCATCCCTTCAGATCAGTTCAGTTTTCCGTCCGGGCATACTTCTGCCGCTTTTATGATGGCCACGGTTGTGGCCTATTTTTTTCCATTTCTCATGTTCCCGTTGTTTTTTTGGGCGGCATTAGTGGGTTTTTCCAGAGTGGTGTTAGGCGTCCATTTTCCAACAGACACGTTAATGGGAGTGATTTTAGGTGTTAGCACGGCGTTGTTAAGTTTAGGTCAGGTTATCGAATGAAAATTTTTTACGGAGTCCAGGGAACAGGCAATGGCCATATTACTCGCGCAAGGGGGATGGCAAAAGAGCTATTCGAGGCGGGTTTTGAAGTTGTATTCCAATTTACCGGTCGCCCTGCAGACAAGTATTTCGACATGGAGGTGTTTGGGGGCTATCAAATACGCACGGGTTTGACATTCAACACGCACAAGGGCCACGTTAGTTACCTTAAAACAGCGCGTGACCTTAAGGCAATGACTTTTTTAAGAGACATAAAAGAACTGGATTTAACGACATATGATCTAGTGATATGCGATTTTGAACCAGTTACCGCCTGGGCGGCTAAACGCCAAAGAAAGAAAGTACTGGGGATTGGACATCAATATGCCTTTAACTACGACATCCCCCGCTCAGGGGTAGACCCTATTGCTAATCAAGTGATGAAGTATTTTGCCCCGGCAGATAGAAATATTGGTTTGCATTGGCATCACTTTGGTCAGCCTATTTTGCCACCAATTATTGAAACACCTAAACTGCCATCAGGCAGTATCAAAAAAAACAAAGTTGTCGTTTATTTGCCATTTGAAGATCAAGCAGAAGTTGTTAAGGTTTTGTCTCCGTTTGAGAACTTCGATTTTCACCTGTATTCTCCGCAACCGGTACGCTCCAGGCATGACCACATTGTATGCAACCCGTTATCAAGAAATGGGTTTCAACGCGATTTATACGATTGTATGGGTATCATTAGCAATGCCGGTTTTGAGCTTGCCAGCGAAGCTTTACAGTTGGGGAAAAAAATTTTAGCCAAACCGTTGCACCAACAAATGGAACAAATATCCAATGCTTTGGCCTTAAAAGAACTCGGCTACGGCCACACTATGATTGATATGGATATTTCAGTGATCGAACACTGGTTGCATGACAGACATTCCGTACAAGTGACGTATCCGAATATAGCCAAAACACTGGTAGATTGGATAGCATCGGGCATGGAGCCGATGGATGAAGATTGTATTGAGCACATCTGGAGCCAGGTTGATGTGCTGCATAAACTGATTTGAAGTTACGTCAATCGCCGCAGGGGTTGCTTGATGTCAAATGCCCTGCTCACCTAAATGCGCCAAGCTTTGCTGGTTTAACCTTGATTTCATCTGGTTTGGACTGATAAAACCGGCCTGTTTTGCAAGAGTACGCCGCCTACGCTATGAGTCTTACCCGATATCTTATTGTTTTGCTGTTAACGCTAGGGTTATCGGCTTGCGCCAGTTTTGGCCGGGGCGTCGCCCAGGCATTCCTTGACAAGCAGGAAGCTGAAGACACCCGGGTTTGCCAAGTTTGGGGTAGACCTTTCACCGGCATTAGTCCTTATTTGGGCGACCGCTACGGAAAAATGAAAGTGTTGATGGTACACGGAGTAGGCGATCATCTCCCCGGTTATTCAACCGAGTTTTTAGAAAAACTGGCCAAGCAATTGGGTTTGAATGCGCTGTCTAAGCGGCATAAGAACATAGCCCTAACCAGCCGCCAGGATGCTGGCAAGCCGTTAGGGAACTTGCGAGTCAGCCGTTTAGCGGACACAGACCGAACCTTGGAGTTGTTGTTTTATGAATTGACTTGGTCAAGCATCACTGCTGAGCAAAAGAAAATGTTGGCCTACGACAATTCGGGTGAACACGCTTTCCGCCGGGCTGAAATTAATGACCTAATGAAGCAGTTTTCCAACAGCACAGGGCCTGACCCCATTCTCTACTTAGGCGACAGCCAGGAAGAAATTCTGGTGTCTTTTGCCCAAGCGTTCTGCTGGATGGCCAAAAGCGATTGGGGCGATTTACCAAATGAAGTGAGTCAAACCTGCTCCTTCAATGACAAAAGTGTGCCGGAGCATTTGCAAAAAGACCACTTCGCGTTTGTGGCGCACAGCTTAGGCAGTCGCATCGTCATTGATGGCATGCAGCGGATTGCCGGTTTGGTGAAAGAGCGAAACCTGGACTTCCAAACCGCGCTTAAAGCTAAAGAAATTCCTGTGTACATGTTGTCCAACCAGTTGCCCATGCTGCAACTAGGAAGCAAACCGCCTGAAGTCAGCAACCAACACGCGGCCTATTGCCAGCCTGACGGGGCAAAATACAGTCAGCGCATAGTCAGCAAGACACCGATTGTAGCCTTCAGCGATCCTAACGACTTGCTCAGTTACGCCATCCCGCAGGGTTTTGCTGAAACGTATCTGGATTCCCGATTGTGCATCGACGTGGCGAACGTTAACATCAACATTGCTAGCGTGTTTGATGTTTTTGGTTTGGGAAAACTGGCCAATCCTTTAGAAGCTCATGTCGGCTACAGCAGTGACGATCGAGTGGTGGCTCTTATCGCTAGGGGCATTGGCCATCAAAACACCGCAAGGCTGGTTAAAGAACGCTGCGAATGGATTGAGACAATTGACTGATGGGTAAAAAAAATTCGTATTCAGCCGGGTTGACCGAGTTGTTAAGCCAGAGGCTTAATGGCTTAGAAGAACAGGGCCTGTACCGGACGCGTCGCATAATGGCATCGCCCCAGGGTGTGCAGGTGGAAGTTGATGGCAACCGGGTGATCAATTTTTGTAGCAACGATTACCTCGGATTGGCAAACCACCCGGCGGTGTTGACGGCTTTTAAACGCGGCGCGGAGCAGTACGGCGTCGGCAGCGGCTCGGCGCACTTGCTTTGCGGGCATAGTGCGGCACACCACGCTTTGGAAGAAGAGCTGGCGGCTTTTACCGGGCGCACCCGTGCTTTGCTGTTTTCTACCGGCTATATGGCCAACATCGGCGCCATTACAGCGTTGCTAGGTCGAGGCGGGACGGTGTTTGAAGACCGCCTGAATCACGCCTCGTTGCTGGATGGCGGGTTGGCGTCCGGGGCGCGGTTCAAGCGTTACGCCCATGCCGACACCAGCCATTTGCAAACCCTGCTGGTGCAGGCTACCGGCGACAGACTGATCGTCACCGACGGTGTGTTTAGCATGGACGGAGACTTTGCACCATTGCCAGAATTGTCTGCCTTGGCTAGGGAACAGGGAGCCTGGCTGATGGTAGATGATGCCCACGGCCTGGGTGTGTTGGGCGAACGGGGCGGTGGCCTGCTGGAGCATTTCAGGCTCAATCAAACCGAAGTGCCGGTGTTGATGGGTACCCTGGGCAAGGCGTTCGGCAGTTTTGGTGCGTTTGTCGCAGGTTCTGAGGATTTGGTCGAAACCTTAATACAAACGGCCAGAACCTACCTTTACACCACCGCCTTGCCCCCTGCTATTGCCGAGGCGGCCCGGGCCAGCTTAAAAATTGTTATTACCGAGACGTGGCGCCGGGAAAGACTGCAAGCGTTGGTTGCTCAGTTCAAAACAGGAGCGGGGCAGTTGGGTTTGCCGTTGCTGCCTTCTGATTCGGCCATACAGCCTGTTTTTATGGGCGATAGCCAAACCGCAGTCGACATCAGTACCGCTTTGTTAAAAGCCGGTTTTTGGGTGAGTGCCATACGGCCGCCTACAGTACCTAAAGGCGGCGCACGGTTGCGAGTCAGTTTTTCGGCGTTGCATGAACAAGAGCATGTGGAGCGTCTGTTGGCGGCGCTGGCGCAAGCGCTAAAGCCGGCATGACAAATTTGTATCAACAAACAGTCGGTTCCGGCCAGCCGTTGGCACTGGTACACGGCTGGGCCATGCACAGCGGAGTTTGGCGCGGATTCGCCCAACGTTTGGCGGGTCGTTATCAAGTTACTTGCCTGGATTTGCCGGGGCATGGCCGCAGTGAAAAATGTGCCCCGTTTACGCTGGAAAATGCCGCCGAAGCCCTAGCTGGCAGCTATCAAGAACCGGCCAGTTGGTGGCTGGGCTGGTCGTTGGGGGCCAGTGTGGTGTTGGAGCTGGCGCGGCGATACCCCGAGCGGGTGGCGGGTCTGGTGTTGGTGGCAGCCAACCCCCGTTTTGTCGAAACGGACGGCTGGCCGGGAGTTAAAGCCAAAGTGCTGGAGCAATTTGCCGAAGCCTTAGCTGACAAAGGTGCGGCCACCTTGACACGCTTCCTAGCTTTGCAAGTAAATGGGCTGCCGGACGGCAAACAGCAGTTAAAAATCCTAACCGCCGCTATTGCCGAATGCACCCCGCCCGATCAAGAAACCTTGCAGGACGGATTAAAAATACTGAAAAACGCGGATTTACGCCCGGTTTTAACGGTGATCAGTCAGCCTGTGCTGGTGATTTCAGGCACGCACGACACTTTAGTGCCGACCGCTGCGGTTGCTCAGATAGCCGCCTTGTCAGCCCGTATCCAAACCCATGTGCTAGAGCGGGCCGGGCATGTGCCATTTTTGTCGCATGGCCCGGCCATGCAGGCAGCGATTGCCCGTTTTATGACAGACCTTAGTACCGGAAATGCCCGAGAAAACCAGGATTAAGCGGGCTTTTTCCATGGCCGCAGACAGCTATGATAACGCCGCCCAATTGCAGCGCGAGGTGGGCAGGCACTTGTTGCGGCGAATTGCCGCGCAAGGAATGTCCGGTCGGGTGTTGGATTTAGGCTGTGGCACGGGGTTTTTGACCGAAGGCCTAGCCGGTCAGGCCGGTGTCCACTCCCGCATTGCCTTGGATTTGGCCCTGCCTATGCTGGAACAGGCACGGTACAAATTGGGCAATCCACTGGGTTTGCATTACCTGTGCGCTGACGCGGCCAGTCTGCCGTTTGCCGACGCCAGCCTAGACGGCGTGGTCTCAAACTTAGCTTTGCAATGGTGCGGTGCGCTTGATACAGTGCTCGAAGGCATCTGGCGGGCATTAAGGCCGGGTGGTCAATTGGCTTTTTCCACGTTTGGCGAGGGAACCTTACAGGAATTGAAACAGGCCTGGGCTGCGGTTGATGATCACCAGCACGTCAATCTATTTCATGGGCAACAGCAATTGCTGTCATCAGTGCAAGCGGCTGGCTTTGCTGGCATTGAAGTATGCAGCGACCGGTTCATGCCGGCTTATGGCAGCGTTATGGCTTTGCTTAACGAGTTAAAACAACTGGGTGCAGGGACGGTCGTAACCGGTCGCCGGCCCAACCTGACCGGCAAACGCCGCTTACAGGCTATGACCAATGCCTACCCCGTGCCATCTGGCGGGCAAGTTCACGCCAGTTTCCATGTCATCACTATCACTGCAAATCGATGAGCACTCACTATTTCATTACCGGCACCGACACCTGCGTCGGCAAAACCTGGGCCACCGTGGCCTTGATGCACAGGCTAAGGCAACTGGGCAAAACCGTAGTCGGCATGAAGCCGGTGGCGTCTGGTTGTACCTTAAGTGCAGGGCAGTTGCTGAACGAGGACGCCCTGATGCTGCAAGCCGCTGCTTCGGTGGCAGTCCCTTACTCGTTAGTCAATCCTTATGCGTATTTAGAAGCGGTGTCACCGCATCTGGCTGGGCGACAGAACCCGCTAAAAATGGACCGAGTGCTGGCCTGTTACGCCCAATTGCACGCCTTAGCTGATGGGGTTTTGGTGGAAGGGGCGGGCGGTTGGCTGTCGCCGGTCAATGCTGATGAAGACAACAGCGATTTGGCCCAGGCACTGGGTTTGCCGGTTATTTTAGTGGTGGGCATAAGGCTAGGTTGCATCAACCACGCCAAACTAACCGCCCAAGCCATCACGGCAAAAGGCCTGCATTGCGCCGGCTGGCTGGCTAGCTGCATTGAACCGAACCTGCCGTATCAACAAGAAAATATCGAAACGGTACAGGCGGCTTTAGCGGCACCGTTGCTGGGGGTGTTGCCGTATCAAGCCGTTGCGGATTTTACCGGTTTGGCCAGCGGGTTGCAGTTGCCGGAACCCGGCTAGTGCTGTGTTTGCCAATTATCCGCTACGGGATGTGATGGACAGATGGCATTGTCACGGTGCGGGTGGTTTTTAGCCGACCAGGACAGGCAACCGGCACTCAATAAAAATCCAACGGGTCGACATCCAATGACCAGCGTATGTGTTTGCTCAATTTGATACCCGCCAACCGTTCTGGAAAGGCGTCTAATAAAGCGTGCAACGGCGGCCGCGACGGCGACTGCAACAGCAATTGGTAACGGTGCTTGCCTGCCCGCCGTGCCATCGGTGCGGGGATCGGGCCGAGTACCTGCACTGCCCCGTCCTGGCAGGTTTTCGCCACCTCCGCTACCTGTTGCAGCCAGTGTTGCGCCATGTGTGGGTCAACGGCCTCCGCCCTTAATAAAGCGTGGTGGCTATAAGGCGGCAGGCCGGCTTGCTGGCGTTCAGCCAAGGCCATTTCGGCAAAGCGGCGGTAGCCTGCGTTGATCAGGGTCGCTAACAACGGGTGGTCTGGTCTTCGGGTTTGTAAAATGACTGTGCCGGGTTTTTCCGCCCGTCCGGCCCGGCCTGCCACTTGTACAATCTGCTGCGCCAGCCGCTCTTGGGCGTGGAAATCAATGCTGAACAAGCCGCTGTCGGCATCGATGATGGACACTAACGTGACATTGGGGAAATGGTGGCCTTTGGCTAAAAGTTGCGTCCCTAAGATGATATCTGCTTGGCCTTGGTGGATTTGCGCCAAGCAGCGCTCCCATGAACCTTTGCGTTGCACGCTGTCACGGTCCAAGCGGACCACGGTACGGTCGGGGAACAACGCGACCAGTGCACCTTCAACCTGTTCGGTACCTAAGCCCAGTGCCGTCAACTGCGGGCTGCGGCAAGCCGGACAGTATTTGGGTAAAGCCTGGTTGTGGCCGCAATGGTGGCAGCGTAACAGGCCCGTCTTGGCGTGCACCACTAAATGGGCATCACAATGCGGACAGCACCCCACCCAGCCGCAACCGTGGCAAATTAGAGTCGGGGCAAAACCGCGTCGGTTCACAAACAGCAGCACTTGGCCGCACTTTGCTAGGGTTTGGTGAATTTCCGCTAACAGCCGTTCCGACAAGCCCGCCGTCATTTTTTTGTTGCGAATATCTAACAGTTGCAACGTTGGCTCGCAGGCATCGCCTGCCCGTTGTGGTAAATGCAATAACTGGTAGCGTTTCTTTTCGGCGTTAAACAGGCTCTCCAGTGACGGCGTGGCGGAACCGAGCAACACGGGAATACCGAGCAGCTTGCCACGCATCACCGCTACGTCACGGGCAGAAAAACGCAAACCCTCCTGCTGTTTAAAAGAAGGGTCATGCTCTTCGTCAAGAATGATCAGGCCCAAATCCTTAAACGGCGTAAACAAGGCCGAGCGAGTCCCTAGCAAGAGGGAGCAGCGGCCTTGTTGAACACCTAGCCAAGCCTGTTGCCGTTGGCCGTTGGCCAAATTGGAATGGCTGATGGCTATGTCGATCGCAAAACGATCACGGAAGTGCTGCCCTAATTGCGGGGTCAGGGTGATTTCTGGCACCAGCACCAAAACCTGTCGCCCCTGTGCCAACACGGCACTGATGATCTGCATATACACTTCGGTTTTGCCGCTGCCGGTCACGCCTTCCAGCAAAAATACGGCAAAGCGGTGCAGCTTTTGGGTGACGGCAGTAATCGCAGCGTGTTGCTGGGGATTACAGGGAAAACCAGCCGGTTGTGCGGTTGTGGCGGTACTCTTAGGCTCATCCACAACCGCCAGCCAATGTTGACTGAGCCATTTTTTTAACACGGCCCGAGCGCTGGCAGAGACCAATTCAGGATGCGTTTTCGCCCGCACTGGGTTTTCTTGGAAAAGTTTCAGTAAAGCCTGTTGTTTAGGGGCGTTTTTCAAACTGCCGCCGGCCATAGCGTGACCTAATGCGGTTAATCTGTACTGCTGCGAGGGGCTGTACTGCGCCGCTTTGCCTCGCCGCAAGGCTACCGGAAAAGCACTCGCAATAACCCGGCCTAAGGGATAGTGGTAATAACGGCTGGCCCAGCACAATAAAGCCATATCTTGAGCCGACAACAAGGGTTGTGCGTCTAGGATACGCAACACGGGCTTGAGTTTCGCTACTTCTGCTTCGCTGTGCTCAGAGAGTGCGACTAAAAAGGCAATTTTTTTACTGTTGCCAAAAGGCACTTCTAGGCGGACACCCGGAGCAATCAAGCCCACTTCAGTGTCGACTGGGGGAAGGTAGTCGAACAGACGGTCAACAGGAGTTGGGATGGCAACCCTAAAAATAACCGGATCGCGGTTGTGCAAGTTAGCCATAGCTGTTCAGTGGATTGGGGTATTTTTTGGCTAAACCGCTGTAGCCGTTAGAACAATGGAGTTACCCACAAAAGCTGTGGATAACTTTGTGGAAAGCGTCTTGATAAGAACCCTTAATAGCGGTTTTTGTTAGCTTTTTGTTGGCTTGGTAAACTTTGCTGCTTATTTTGTTTTTGTTGTTTATCAATGAGTTAAAGAAACTTTGAGCGGGCTTTAAAGACAAGCGGAGCAATTAGACTTAATGATTGCTGATTCCCTAGCTTTGTGCATAGCCTTTATAGCCTAACGGCTTAAGCAAATACCGAAGGTATCAAAATACGCCCCGCACTGGGCAAGGGGTAATCAGCGTTCTGGATGGGTATGCGGCTTTAGCCACAAAAAAACCCGGCGGCATAACCGGGAAAAATGTAGTTTTTCAAGTTGTTTGTAACCCGTATGCAGCCGTTGCACCGTTAGCTACGGTTTTCTCCACCGAACCACTCTAGAAGGTGGGGCAGTAAGTGGGCTATTTCCAGGCTCATCACCGAAAAATCAGCATCAAACCGAGCGGTTTCATCTTCGGCTTCAATGTCTGCTATTTCATCTTGAAGCACATCAAGAAACTTTAAGCGTTTCATTGCCAGGTTCTCATCAAGCACAAAGGCAATCCGGTCTGACCAATTCAGTGCTAACTTGATCACTTGTTTGCCCGATTCTAGGTGGTTCTTGATCTCAGGGACGGCCAAATCATGCCGTTTGCAACGAATGATTCCGCCTGCCTCTTCAGGAGAGCGCAGTTCGCATTCATCGGCAATGGTCACGTTCTCTGGAACATCCCCGCTGGACAGCCAGGCCGTCATGGTCTCAATGGGTTTAGCAACGGTGTTGAGCGGAACCACGGGCAGGGAGCCTAAACATTTGCGTAAGTTGCTCAGCAGCTCCTCGGCCGCCTTAGCGGAAGCGGCATCAACAATAAGCCAGCCGCTTTTAGTGTCAACGTAGGCATACGTTTTTCTGGAAAAACTGAAAGCCCTAGGCAAAAGCTCAAACATCAATTCGTCTTTAATAGAACTCTTGTCCTTTTTGGATAGTTTTTTGCCTTGCCGGTCTTCTGCGGCGGTGATTTTTTCTTGCAGCAGCTCATTGACAACGGCGGCAGGCAGGACTTTTTCTTCTTGCTTGCCACACACCATGACAAACCCGTTGCAGCTATGCGCCAAGGATTGGCCTACCGGCGCAGTCCAGCCAAAATTCTTTTCTTGGTGCGCGCTACAGGGTTTGAAAGTCAAGCCGGAAAGCTTGTCCGCCATTTGTTCTGGCGACCAGCTAAACGGTTCAGTCAGACGAAAAACACTAAGATTTTTAAACAACATGGATGAAATGTTATCCTGTATTTGAGAGAGTTGATGGCCGGCCATTATCGCAAGTTATTGGTCAGCACCTCAATCTGACCACGAAATAAATACGGAAAAATGCCGTTTTAAAAAATGAACCGCCCCGGCTTCAGACTGGCATTTAAGGTCGGCCGGGTTCGTTTTTCTGCCCTCGGCCAGCCCGGCAAGGGGTGGCATTGAACGTAGGGCAAGACTTGGCGGCCTGGGCAACCATCAAAAACCACCTGGATAACCATGAACCGGCTATTTGATTATGAACAAACGGATGACGACGAAGCTGAGTATTACGCCGTGCGTCCGAATAAAAGCAAACTTAAAAAAGACATCGCGGCACTTTTTGTGTTGGCCGAGGAGCTCTCTGATTTGTCGGTAGACCAGCTAGAAACCTTGGCTTTGCCGGAAGCGGCTTATAAGGCCATCCTTGAAGTCTTTGGTATGCCCCACAAAGGCGCAAGAAAGCGGCAGCTTAAGTTTATTGCAGGGCAGCTTTACAAAATAGAAGTCGAGCCGGTTTTGGAAAAATTGGCCTACTTGAAAAATAGCAATGCTCAGGCGGTTCGAGAGCATCGGGTTGCCGAACGCTGGCGGGATAGATTGCTGGTCGGGGGTGATGCGGCCCTGACAGAGCTGTTGGCAGAATACCCAGCGGCAGATGGGCAAGCATTAAGGCAATCCTTAAGAAACAGCAAAAAAGAACAGGAGCAAGGCAAGCCCCCGAGGTCGTACAGGCTATTGTACCAGCAGTTAAAAACCTTATTGCAATCGGAAGAACATGCCGGCGGCACTGAAGTATCCGGCGATATGTGCCATTAGGTCTTTTTCGACGCAGTCTGTTGGCCCTAAGGATTGCCTTAGGTTTAGCCTGCACAAGAAAGTAGGTGCCCGCCCTGTTAGCAGGTCGGGCGGCTGTGGCTAGTGCGGCTGCTTAGGGCTCAGGTTTGCGTTGGTGAGCATTATAACGACTGACGTGTGCTGGACAGGCGATTGAATGAGGGTGTTCTTGACTAAAACGCACAAGTCTAACCCGGTTCTTAAGAGGGGCTGCACGCTTAAGCTGCACAAAACACTTGAAAGACAGGCCCTATAGGCCAATGTCTAAGGGGATTGTTCTTCGGCGGGGTTTTTAAGTTCCGGCGATTGCGGTTCCACGGTTAAATCCCAAGCTGAAAATGGAAACGGCAAGGTTTCGGTATTGAACGTCATAAACAGCGTAATACGGTAGATGTAAGTGGACAAGCTGCGGCCAAAATTGAGGATGTTTGGGTTTGGCCGGCCCGTCACGAGTGCCGTGACGATTTGCAACAGAATCACAGCCCAGATCAGTGTTCTGACCAAGCTGTCAATCACGGCATAGACCAGCATAAAGCCAATTCGGCGCCAAGTTGAGGCTTGTGTTACGTTGAAATTCAGTTGTTCGTTCATGGTTGAGTTATCCGCGGTTCATGATATCGCGCAGGTCAAGGGCTGCAGCGTTAGCCCTAGCGATGTAGTTGGCCATAGTTAGGCAATAATTGGCAAACAAGCCGTAGCCGTCGCCGTTTAGAATCATCGGGCTTAAGATGGGTTCTAGCGAGTTCTCCAGTGCCCTGATCATGATGTCAACTGTGCGCATTGCGCGTTTGTCGTACAAAATATCAGCAAAATCATGCTTGACAGCCCTTAAGATGTGCAGCAAGGCCCAGCTCGCCCCTCTTGCTTCGTAGAAAACATTGTCAATTTCCCACCAGGTTATTTTGGGTACGGGAGTCCCTGATTTTTCGGCTTTCTCACGCTCTTCTGGGCTGAGTCCTGGGCCGAAGTTGGTGCCCGCTGTGTTCGCGGTCAAACGGGTGGAAAGGCCGCCTAGGCGTTTGATGACCACTTCGGTGTATTGCCAAAGGTTGTCTGCTCTGGAGTAAAACTGAGACTGTTTGACATTGCCACCATAATGCAAAAGCCGTCTCATGTACCGATGCAAGGCATCGATGCCTTTTTGGTATTCCGCTTCGGTGGAAGGCAATGCCCAGGAGTTGTGTTCAAAATAAAAGTAGGGTTCGGCAACCGCTAAATCATGGTCTTCGGCGGACTGGGATTGGTCGCGGGCAAAGTGGTTTCTAAGGGCGGAGGTGGAATCACGCAGCATGACCAATGCGCCGTATTCCCAACTGGGTACGTTGTCAAGCAAGACGCCCGGCAGGCCGACATCGTTGGAAATATAGCCGCCGGGCTTGTGCAGCAACACTTCGGCGATGTGTGCTAAGGTGTTGGTGAACACGTAGCCGACGGGCAACGGTTCGGTTTCATGATCCATTTTGGCGCGTTTTTCAGCTTCGTCCATAATGTTGAATTGGCCCGGCTCACTACCCCACCAAGCACCCAATACAATCAAAACAATCAAAACGATACTGACAAAAACACCAAACCCCCAGAGGATTCCATTGGATTTCGTATTTTCAAATTCTTCTAGTGCCATTAACGGTACCTTTTGCGGGTGGGGTATACAAAATGCCTAGGATACGTTTTAGGTTAAATTAGGCATAGCATGGTAGCAGGTTTTGCGGGTTTTTGCTTGCCGCACCGGGTGCAAGATTCAGCTTTTTTTCGCCCTTGGATGGGTTTTATCATAAATTTCAGCCAGATGATTAAAGTCCAAATGTGTGTATATTTGCGTGGTGCAGATGTTGCTGTGTCCTAAAAGTTCCTGTACTGCTCGTAAGTCTTGACTGGCCTGCAAAAGATGGCTGGCAAACGAATGCCTTAGCATATGCGGATGCACATGTTCTGTGATGCCTTTAGCAAGGCACCAATGCTTGAGTCTAAGCTGGATGCTGCGTGTGCCTAGGCGTCCACCTCGGGCAGAAAGGAACAGAGCCTCGCCGCATGTTTCGGTTTTTTGCTGCCGACAAGCCAACCAGCTACGCAGTGACTTCATGGCTTTGCCGCCGACCGGCAGCACCCTTGCTTTGCCGCCTTTGCCGGATCGGACGGTCAAAGACTGGCAATGCCAATCAATATCTTGGATGTTAAGTGCAGCAAGCTCACTAAGCCGCAGGCCAGAGGAATAAAACAGCTCGAACATAGCTTGGTCGCGCACTTCAAGTATCGAATCGATACCTGCATCCAGGAGTCCTGCGACTTGGTCCACGTCCAACACTTTGGGCAATTTTTTCGCTTGCTTGGGTGCTTTAATGTGGCTGGCCGGGTTGTTGGCCACTTCGCCGTGGACCAGCAAGTAGTGGTAAAAGCTTCTGATTGCAGACAATTCCCGTTGCACGCTTTTGCTGCCTAGGCCTTGCCGATGCCGTGCGGCGACGTGTCTGCGGACATCGGCTTGGCTGGCTTCCCGGCAATTAGCAATCAGTCCATCTGAACAATAAGTTAAAAAATGCTTTAAATCCCTGCGGTAATTGCTCACCGTGTGTTGGGAGGCGCGTTTTTCAGTCAGTAAGTGACGCAGAAAGCCGTCTAAAAGCCGCTGGTTGTCGTCTGGCATCAGGGTCGTTGCAATAAAGAAATGATGCGGGTGGCCACCAGTTCACCAATTTGGGTCAGGAACAAAGTGCCCATGTTGAGATGGAAGCGGCTTGCTTCCCGGCTGCCAATTACCAAAAGGCCTTCCAGTTGGGTCGATGACATGGGCACAATGGCCGCCGAGCGGACGGCTAGGGCGTGGTCGCCAAACAGGCTTTGGGCTTGCTCGACGCTTAAATTTCCGCAAAAAGGCAGGTTACTGGTCAGTTGCTTGCTAAAAAGCTTGAGTACAGCACTGTCAGGGTAAACAAATAGACCCGTAATATCGGCATCTGGGTTTTCCGCAGCTATCAGCAGGGCCGAAAAATCCATCAGAAACTGCTCTGACAGCACGGTATTCAGGTTTTCCGCCAGCTCCGGCAGGCTGTTTGCGTCGAGCAAGGCGAGAGTCAGTTGGTGCATTCTGCCTATTGAGGCGTCGTTTTCTCTGGCAATTTCAAGCAGCTCCGTCAGCTGGTTTTCCGTTTCGTGGTGTCTGTTACGGATCAGCTCCAGTTGTTTTGAAATCAATGATACCGCGTTGCCGCTGGGATGTGGAATACGAAGGTGTTCTAAAAGCCCTAGGTGTTGGTCAAAAAAATCAGGGTGTTGGCGCAGGTATTGTTCGATTTGCGCGGGAGTTAAAGCACCCTCGTTCGGGTCATGGGTGGCTTGAATTTGTCCGTCAAAAACTGAGTCCGCAGGGCCCGTCAGGTAAACGGGGTGGCCGCGGCCTGGCCATTTGACCGTTAAAACGCCGCCTGGAAGTTCAACTTGCACGGTATGGTCCAGTACATGCTGTTCAACGCCCACCACCACCGCCGCGCAGGCACCGCTGCCACAGGCCAACGTTTCCCCCGCACCGCGCTCGTACACTCTCAGTTTAATGCGATTGCGATCTAGAATTTGCATGAAGCCAATATTGGCGCGTTCGGGAAACGCCGGGTGGCTTTCCAGTTCCTTGCCAAGCTCCCCAACCGGGGCCGTTTTGACATCGTTAACTTGAAACACGGCATGGGGATTGCCTAGGGACACCGCGCCGAAGGCCTTTTCTGAATTGTTCACCAGAACACTGTAGAACTTAGCTTCTTGCTCGGCATGTAACGGAATTTCATGCGGGGCATGGCGCGGAATGCCCATGTTAACGGTGATCAGGTTATTTTCCTCGAAATGCAGCAGCAGTTGCCCGGCACCGGTATCAACGCAGATTTCTGATTTTTCGGACAATTTTTTTTCGCGCACAAAGCGGGCAAAACAGCGTGCGCCATTGCCGCATTGACAGACTTCCCCGCCATCGGCGTTGAAAATTCGGTACTTGAAATCTGCGTTGGCGGTCACGGGCGGCTCCACCAGCAGTAATTGATCAAAACCGATGCCGTAATGGCGATCCGCCCAGTGCCGAATTTGTCCGGGCATTAGGTCAACTTGTTGATTGATAGCATCAATAACCACAAAGTCATTGCCTAGTCCGTGCATTTTTGTAAATTTAAGCATGGTTTTTAAAACGTTTTAAGGTGTGTGGTTTGCGTTTCCCGTTAGTACCTAAGTACCTTGCTAACGCGTACCAGATCAGCGTTGTTCGGGATGGTTTCGATGCTAAAGCCAAGGCGTCGCATCAGGGCCAGCATGGCCTGGTTATCCGCCAACACCTCGGCTTCAAATGCAGCGATACCTTGGTCTTTGGCAGTTTGCATGAGGGTTTTCATAAGCTGCGTTCCTATGCCCAGGCATTGGCAATCATCAGCCACCACCAGAGCGAATTCCGCCGAATAGCCGTCGGGGTTGCGCATGTAGCGGCCTACTCCCAGTTCATCGGGCAGTTTTTTATCCTCGGTGACGGCGACAAAGGCCATCTCGCGGTCGTAGTCAATTTGGGTGAAACGCACCACCATCTCCGGGTTCAGCTCGTGCAGGGCTTGGCGGAAACGGAAGTATTTGCTGCGTTCGGACAAACGGCCGACAAAATTTTTCTCTAACACGGCATCTTCGGGCTTGATGGGGCGGATGGTGATGGTGACGCCGTTGCTCAGTTGGTGGTGTTGGATCAGTTCATGCGGGTAAGGGTGAATGGCTAAGTGCGCGTAGGCATTGAGTTGATGCGAGGTGTGTACTTTCATGCGGGCGTCAACGGCGATGGCGCCCTGAGCGTCGACGATCAGCGGGTTGATGTCCATCTCTAGGATTTCCGGCAATTCACTGACCAGGGTAGAAATGTTTAACAACACCGTGATCAAGGCTTTTTGGTTGGCGGGTGGCAAGTCGCGGAACGCTTTCAGGTAACGGGCGGCCTTGGTTTTTGCCAACAGTTGTTCAGCCATGTACGTGTTTAATGGCGGCAAGGCTACCGCAGTGTCTTGCAGTATTTCTACCAAGGTGCCGCCGAGGCCGATGCTGATGGCCGGGCCGAACACCGGGTCCCTGATCACGCCGATCATCAGTTCCCGACCGCTGGCGGATTTGAACATCGGTTCAACCGTCATGGTGATTTGTGCCAGTTCCGGCTGCAACGCCCTAATGGCTGCTGTCATTTCTACAAAATGGCGGCAGAGTGCCTCGGCAGAGCCGATGTTCAGACGCACCCCGCCAATGTCCGATTTATGGCTGAATTCGGCCATGTCGATTTTTAGCACCACCGGAAACCCTAGGGTTTCAGCGGCGATGAGCGCCTCTTTGGTCGAGCCCACGCGCAGAGTTTGGGTGATGGGGATATGAAAGGCGGCCAGGATGGCTTTGGCCTCCTGTGCGGTCAACACCTGCCGGTTTTCGGCCAAGACTTGCCCTATGATCAAGCGGGCACCGGAAACACTCGGCCTAGCCAATTCATCGCTGGTTTCGGGTATTTGTTTCAGTAAGATCTGGTTTTTGTAGTGGCGGGTTAAAAAAGAGAAAGCATCGACCGCCGTCTCTGGGGTGCTGAAGTGTGCGACTTTGCTGTTGGCAAACAAAGCCCGCCCGGCCTGCACTTTGGCACCGCCTGTCCAGGAAGCTAGAATGGGTTTTTTGCTGGTTTCCGATCCGGCGATCACACATTCGGCGACTTCGGTGGGGTTGGTCATCGCCTGCGGTGTCAAAATGACCAAAATGCCGTCGATGCTGTCATCGGCCAAACACACCGACAAGGCCTGCTGGTAACGGTCAGCAGTGGCGTCGCCCAAAATATCGATCGGGTTGGCATGGGACCAATGTACCGGCAACACGGTGTTGAGTGCGGCGAGGGTGGCGGGGTTTAGCTCAGCCATTGTGATGCCGACATCTTCGGCACGGTCGGTACTCATCACGCCGGGACCGCCAGCGTTGGTGATGATCGCCAGCCGATCGTTGGTTACTTCGTAGTTGTTCGCCAACACCCGGGCGGCTGCGAACAGTTCGTTGATGCTGTACACCCGCACCACCCCCGCCCGCTCAATGGCGGCATTAAAAACATTGTCGCCGCCGACCAGCGCACCGGTGTGCGACATGGCTGCTTTGCGGCCGACTTCATGGCGGCCGGATTTGATTAATACCACCGGCTTTAGGCGGGCGGCTGCTTTAAGTCCGCTTAAAAAACGCCGGGCTGCACGGATGCCTTCCACATACATCAAAATGCCGGTGGTTTTGCTGTCGGTCGCCAGATAATCGAGCACCTCGCCGAAATCAATGTCGGCCGCACCGCCCATCGACACCACCGTGGAAAAACCAATGTCTTGGGCTTTTGCCCAGTCCAAAATGGCCGTACACACGGCACCCGATTGCGATAACAAGGCCAGGTTGCCATCTTTGATGACACCGTCGCCAAACGTCGCGTTCAGCAGGCTGCTTGGGCGCGCTAAACCCAGGCAATTCGGGCCGATAATGCGGATGCCGTAGCGGTGGGCTATGGCCAGCACCTCGTGCTGCAAACGCAGACCTTCTGCGCCTAATTCGCCAAAACCGGCGGTGATGATGATGAGGGCGGCCACGCCTTTATCGCCGCATTGGCGGACAATGCCCGGCACCGTTGGCGCGGGCGTGGCAATTACCACTAGGTCCAATTCTCCCGGCACACTGGTGATATCCGGGTAGGCCGGCAAGCCCATCAGGCTGGGGTGTTTGGGGTTCACCGGGTACAGGGCACCGTCAAACCCGGCTTCCTGCATGTTCAGCAACAATCGGTAACCGACGCTCTCAATGCGCTCGGATGCCCCCACAATGGCAACGGATTGGGGGGAAAAAAAACGGTGTAGGTAGTGTGGCCCCATAAATGCTCCAGCTGGTTAGTCCGGCTAGGGTAGCATTTTTGCTGGAACCGGTTAAATTTTCCTGAAACAAGCTGCCCGGCTAACCTGTTTAAGATGCGGCTTCGGCATGGCTGGGCAGCGATTTGGCGGTGGGGTAGGTTTTGTTGGGTTTTTTGGCACCCTGGCACTCGACGCTGAAATGCTCGACGGTCTCGCCCAGCTTGATGGCGGTCAGTTTTCCGCCCCATAGGCAGCCGGTGTCGATGGCATAACAGTTAGCACCCTCATAGTAGCCGAGCGTCGACCAATGCCCAAAAATGATGCGCAGGTCCGCGCTTTTTCGGTGGGGTACTTCAAACCAGGGTATCAGGCCTTTTGGCTGTGAGCCGACGGGTCCGCTGTTGGCAAAATCGAGCTTGCCGGTGCTGTCGCAGTAACGCATACGCGTGAAACAGTTGACGATAAAACGCAGGCGGGCCACGCCTTTTAAGTCGGCCGACCAACTGTTGGGTTTGTTGCCGTACATTTGCTTCAAAAACAGAGGGTAGTTTGGGCTTCTTAGCGTTTTTTCAACCAGACTGGCCATTTTTTGGGTTTTTTTTAAATCCCATTGTGGGGGCAAGCCGGCGTGCAGCAGGCAAAAATCGCCGTTGTAATGGAACAACGGCCTAAACCGCAACCAGTCAATCAATTCGCCGCAATCCGGGGCTTCCAGCACTTGACTGAGGGCGTCTTTTTTTTGCGCTGACTTAGGGACGCAGGATGCGGCTAACAGGTGCATGTCGTGGTTGCCGAGAACAGCCACGGCGGTCTCCCCTAAGTTCTTCACAAAGCGCAAGGTATCTAGGGATTTGGGGCCCCGGTTGACCAAATCGCCGGCAAACCAAAGCGTGTCACGACGTTCGTCAAAGTTTAGTCGGTCAAGCAGGCGCAGCAAGTCGTCAAAGCAACCTTGTACGTCGCCGATTGCATAGGTGGCCACTAATGCAACGTCCTTGGGATGGAGAGGGTGAAACGGGGGATGGGGGCGTCAAATTGGTCGCCCTCGTCGGAACACAAGGTGTAGGCCCCTTGCATGGTGCCTACCGGGGTGTTGAGCATCGCCCCGCTGGTGTAGGTAAACGTCTCCCCGGGTCGTATGTAAGGTTGTTCGCCGACCACGCCCTCACCCCGCACCTCCTGGACTTTGCCGTTGGCATCGGTAATCAGCCAATGGCGGCTCAGCAGCCTGGCCGCTACGTCGCCATCGTTGGTAATGCGGATGGTGTAGGCAAACACATAGCGGCCTTGCTCGGGTGCAGATTGCGCGGCAATAAAATGCGGGGTCGCAGCAACGATGATTTTGTTTTTTTGGCCCATTGTCGGATGATACGTTGCAGTTTGGAGGTTTATTTCAGCGTAACTCGCAGCCAAAGGCAAGCGGCTATTTTTTACCATTATTTTTAAAGGTTAAACGGTGCATATCCACATTTTAGGTATTTGCGGTACGTTCATGGGTGGGTTGGCTGTTTTGGCCCAACAATTAGGCCATGAAGTGAGCGGTTCTGACCAGAACGTCTACCCGCCGATGAGCGTCCAGCTAGAAGAGCAGGGTATCCACTTAATGACCGGCTACCAAGCCGAAAATTTAACACCAAGGCCGCACCAGGTGATCATCGGTAACGCCCTGTCACGCGGCAACCCGGAAGTTGAGGCGGTGTTGAACTGCGGCTTGCCTTATGTTTCCGGGCCGCAATGGCTGGCGGAACAAGTGCTTAAAGAAAAGTGGGTGCTGGCAGTAGCCGGAACCCACGGCAAAACCAGCACCAGTGCCATGTTGGCGTGGATTTTGGAGCATCAAGGTTTAGCCCCAGGTTTTCTAATTGGCGGTGTGCCGTTGAATTTCGGTGTCTCGGCTCGCTTAGGGGCGTCGGATTTTTTTGTCATTGAGGCGGATGAATACGATTCGGCTTTTTTTGACAAACGTTCCAAGTTTGTCCATTACCGGCCCCGTACCGCCATCCTGAACAACTTAGAATACGACCATGCCGATATTTTCCCCGATTTGGATGCCATCAAAACCCAATTCCAGTATTTGCTGAGGACGGTGCCGGGGACGGGCTTGATTATCAGCCCGGCGCACGATGCCAGTATTAACGATGTTGTGAACAGAGGCTGCTGGACACCGTGTGTCCAGACCTCGATAGGTGGTCATGCCCAGTGGAATGCGGTGTTGACGCATGCCGATGGCAGCCGTTTTAGGGTTATCTTAGGCGGTGCCGACCAAGGCGAAGTGGTATGGCCGTTGACCGGCTTGCACAATGTCGCAAATGCGCTGTCGGCCATCGCCGCTGCCCACCATGCAGGCGTCAGTGCCGCTGCCGCAGTGGCCGCCTTGGCCCGATTCCAAGGTGTTAAACGGCGCATGGAAGCAGTCGCTGAGGCCAACGGCATCACCCTGTACGATGATTTTGCCCACCATCCGACCGCCATCCAAACCACCCTGGACGGCTTACGCAAAAAACTGGGCCAGCAAGGCCGGATTATTGCCGTGCTCGAACCGCGCTCCAACACCATGCGCTTAGGTGTCCACAGCCAAACTTTGGCGGCTTCCCTAGCCAATGCGGATTTGGCTGTTTTGTACCAACCGCCCGGCTTGGGTTGGGATTGTGGGCCATTGTCCGGCTGTGCTGACAACATTCAAGTGTTCCAGGATTTGCAGGGTATTGTCGACAAGCTGGTGGCAACCGCTAAACCGGGCGACCGTATCGTGCTGATGAGCAATGGTAGTTTTGGCGGTCTGCAACACGCTCTGCGGCAGGCCTTAGGTATGGCTTCGGAGCTGGCATTAACCGCAGCTACAAATTAGAATACCCGCCACGCTTACTGCGTGCGGCAAAACCGATCTCCACGAATCCTTATGTCAAGATACTCAAGTCATCCTATTGACTTCTGACAGTCCAACTGTCGGCTAAACGCTTACCGGCTTAAAACTATTTTTGGAACTCCCATGTCTCGCCCCTCTGAACCCATCGCCACCGACATCCACGCCTATTTGGCCCAACACGAACGCAAGGAATTGCTGCGTTTTTTAACCTGCGGCAACGTCGACGACGGCAAAAGCACTTTGATAGGTCGTTTGCTGCACGACTCGAAAATGATTTACGAAGATCAACTAGCCGCCGTCGCCGCCGACAGCGTGAAGTCTGGCACCACCGGTGTCGGCAATATTGACTTAGCGCTATTGGTGGACGGCTTGCAGGCTGAGCGCGAGCAAGGCATTACCATTGATGTTGCCTACCGGTACTTTTCGACGTCGACGCGCAAATTCATCATTGCCGATACCCCAGGCCACGAGCAATACACCCGCAACATGGCCACGGGTGCCTCCACCTGTGACTTAGCCATCATTTTGATTGATGCCCGTTACGGTGTGCAAACGCAAACGAAGCGCCATAGCTTCATTGCTTCCTTGCTAGGCATCAAGCACATCATCGTCGCCGTCAATAAAATGGATTTGGTCGATTACAGCGCACAAGCCTTTGACGGTATTCGTCAGGATTATCTGAAATTTGTCGCCAGCCTAGATTTGCACGACATCCTATTTATCCCGCTGTCGGCACTCGATGGCGACAATGTCGTCAACCCCAGCGACAAGATGCCCTGGTACACCGGCACTCCTTTGATGGAAGCGTTGAACACCGTCGTCCTTACCAACGACCGCAACTTCACTGATGCCCGTTTCCCCGTGCAATATGTCAACCGTCCCAACCTTGATTTTCGCGGTTTTTGCGGTACCGTAGCTTCCGGCGTGTTTCAGCAAGGCGATACCGTCACCGTGTTGCCGTCTGAAAAATCCAGCAAAATCAGATCTATTGTGACTTTCGATGGGGATGTGCAACAAGCTTTCGCGCCGATGTCAGTGACTTTTACGCTGGAAGATGAGATCGACGTCAGCCGTGGTGATATGCTGGTCGGCCAACAAAAACAAACCGCCTGCGTGGCCGATAAATTCAAAGCGCACATCGTCTGGATGCACGCACGGGCACTGGTACCTGGCCGCCAATACACCCTTAAATTGGCCACCCGCAGCGTGTCCGGCTCGGTGGCCATGATTCACCACCGGATTGACATCAACACCCTAGAACACCACGATGCCAGCGAGCTGCACTTGAATGAAATCGGCTGCTGCACCGTTTCAGTGAATGCTCCAGTGGTGTTCGATGCCTACAAAACCAGCCGCAGCACCGGCTCATTCATCATCATTGACCGTCTAAGCAATGGCACGGTTGGTGCGGGTATGATCCTAGGCCTTGGCGACGAAGCCGATTTTCGACCGGTAACATTGGCAGAAAAGGCTGCGCGATTCTGCCAGAAACCGACAGCTATTTCATTGAACGGCAAAGCCAGTAAAGCCTTGGCCTACCAATTGGAGAGAAGGTTGTTTGATAACGGTCACGCCAGCACGGTACTGGAAACCCCTAGCGCCAGCCTGGTGCAGGCCATCACGGCCGCAGGCCTAGTGTGTGTGTGTGTGGAGGCCGACCCTAGCCTAGTGGATGTCAGTTTTAATGCCGACTACTTGCCTCTGGATGACATCTACACAGATTTGAAGGACAGTAAAATTATTTACTGATGTTACGCAGTAACGATAAAAACCCCGTTTGCCGCGCCGAGTACCGGAGCTTTTGCCGGGATTAGCCCGACAGGGGTGCGGCAGGGATGCCGCACGTTGGCAGAGGGGTAGGATGCCCCTTCTGCCAACCCCCGGCAAAAGCGAGGAACGCAGGGAAAAAGCGGCAATCGGGCCGCCTTTTCTTGGGTTACTTATCTTTGGCGGCGCAAAAGATAAGTAACCCGCCTGCCGGTGCGGAAACCGGCTTTAATAAACTGTCGCGTTAGCGACACAAAACCTTGCGATGCTTAGGTAAGCAGTAATGGCCTGCGTAACATCAGTTATTTACTGACCGCTGCTAAAAGCCAAAACGCAACGGCAGCCGAGTAGCTCGGGTAACGGCTTTATCGTTGCCCGACATGTCGGCTCAACAAAAAACTTGTTCAAACGAATAGCCTTGCTGGCGCAAAATTTCTTTCAGTCGTTTTAGACCGTCCAGTTGAATTTGCCGGATGCGTTCTCGGGTCAGGCCCAATTGATTGGCTACTTCCTCTAAAGTACCTTCTGGATAGCCGCATAACCCGTAACGCCGGCAGATGACTTCTCGTTGCCGTTCTGGCAATTCCATGACCCAGCCGGTAATGCTGTGGTTGATGCTTTCGGTAGTCAGCTTGTCTTCAGGAGATAGGTTGCTGTCGTTGGCTACTAATTCGGATAGTGGCCTGTCGAAGCCATGATGACTGGGGACGTCGATGGAAGTGACCCGTTCGTTGAGCTTGAGCATTTTTTCAACGTGTTGTACGGGTTTGCCGAGATGGGAGGCAATTTCTCCTGCGTTCGGTTCGTAGTTTAGTGTGTTGGCTAACACGCGTTGGGCTTTCAGGCAGGCGTTCATTTCCTTAACAACGTGGATAGGCAACCGAATGGTGCGGGTTTGACTCATCAACGCCCGTTCGATAGTCTGTCTGATCCACCAGGTGGCATAGGTTGAAAACCGAAAGCCTTTGCTAGGGTCGAATTTCTCCACCGCCCTAATCAGCCCCAAATTGCCTTCATTGATCATGTCCAGTAACGGCAACCCCCGATTTTGATAGCGTCTTGAGATCGTCACTACCAGCCGCAAATTGCTTTCAATCATGATGTTGCGCGCTTCCATGTCACCTTTTAGTGCTCTGGCACCGTAAAAACGTTCTTGCTCAACCGTTAACAGATTTGAACGGCGCAGGCCGTTAAGGTAGGCGCGGGTGGCGTCTAAGTCGTTGGAAGCGGCCTTAGCAGAGGTTTCTTCAGTGACCGCAAACAGTGTGTCATCGGGAGCCACGTCGTCATCGAAATGAACGTTTTCGTCCATTAGGTTATTAGCGGTGTCTGCCGCCAGTTTTGTGAGTTCGTTGTTCATGAGGGGGCATAAGGATGGGTTGGCTTTCGTAATGTTCAAGGCATTTAAAAGCCTCGTCCGCTAACTGGGCCGGGCTTGTCGGCTGTTGTCTGGTTTAGTCCCGCAACAAAAAGCCCAAGCGGTTCTTTTTTGGCACAATCAGCCCGGCGGCAAGGCCGCTAGGGCATTGATGGGTTGCCCGGCTTTTCTAATCTCAAAATGCAGCGGCTTTTGTTTGTTGCCGGCCGCAAGCACTTCGGCGATGGCCTGCCCTTTGCGGACACGTTCTCCTTCTTTAACCAATATCCGGTTGTTATTCGCGTAAATCGTCGAGTAGCCCCCGTCGTGTTTGATGACGATGAGGTTTTGGTAGTGCTCCAGACCAGGGCCTTGGTAGACAATTTTGCCCGCTGCAGCGGCTTTTACGGCTTGTGTGTCCAGCCGGCTGGCTATGCCGATGGCGTTAGCATTTGACTTGGAAAAGTTTTTTAATACAGCGCCTTTTAGCGGCCACTGGAAGCCAGACTTTAGCATAATTTGATTATGGCCTGAAACGGTTGCTTGTTTTTCTGTAGTTTTGGGGCTTTTTCTAGTTTCCGCCGGCTGGGTGGCAAGGCTTTTGGGCTTTACTGAAGCGGCGGCGTTTTTTAAGGGTTCCGCAGATTTTGTTGTGGCGGCGTTGCGCACAGGCTGGTTTGCCTGGTGCGTGAGGCTTGATGGCTTGTTCCTGTTTTCTTTAGCGGGCAGTTTGGGCGGTTTAAGTGGCTTGTTGGTTGGCGGCAAGGGCTTGCTTAACGGCGTAGTGGAAATGCCAGCGTGCGGGGGCTTAGGGGTGTGGGTGCCGGTTTTGCTTGGGCTTGGCAGCGACTGGGTTTTTTCAGTCCCTTTAGCGGGCAATTTAGGCGGTTTAAGTGGCTTGTTGGTTGGCGGCAAGGGCTTGGTGCCGCTGCTTAACGGCGTAGTGGCAGTGCCAGCGTGCGGGGGCTTAGGGGTGTGGGTGCCGGCTTTCGGTTGCTGCGTCGGGCGTGCCGTAAGGGGAGGGGCGGTTGTTTCGGGCAACAGGGGCTTAGGCGGGCTAGCACCTAGCTCCGAAGGGCTGCGGCGGGGGTAGAGCCGAAGCGTTTGCCCTAGGTTGATCGGGTAAGGTGCTGTCAGGCCGTTCCAGCGCGCCAATTTTTCGTGCCCTAGACCGGTCAGAATGCCTATTCGGTACAGGTTTTCCCCAGGCTTGACCACATGATAGCTGCCTTGCTCCAAAGATTTGGCGGTTTGTGGCACTTGCAGAGGGGTCGCGGAGGCGGGCTCGCCGGCATGGCTAGGGGTGGCCATTTGCCCCAAAAAAATCAGTACAAGGGCTAAAAACATGGGTGCTTACCGGGTGACCAGAATGGTTTTTGCCAAATTAATTTTGGCGGCAAGGTAATCGGATCCGCCGTGATCCGGGTGGTTTTTTTGCATGAGTTTTCTATGTGCGGTGATGATTTCTTGCCTGCTGGCACCCGGTTTTAAGCCGAGCACTTGGTAGGCTTCTGCAGGGGTCATTGTGCCCGTGTTAGGAGCCGGTTGTGGTCCCGGCTGGGATTTTTGGTTTTGGGTGGCTTGCCATAAGCGCTGTAGACTAGGGGCGTGGCTCAGCAGAATCGGTAAAACCCGGATGCAATAAATCAGGGCAGCGCCTATTGCAGCCAACAACACGGTTAAGCGGCCGCTTGCCAGCAATAACAAGACAGCTATAAAGGCGGCTACCCAGGCTATTTTTTTAAGGCGGCCGGCCAACAGGCGCGATTGACCGGCTAGCCTGTGGCGTAGTAAAAATACCCCGATAAGCGTTAACAATAACAATGCAATCAATTGCATAGGTAAAGCCTCACGATGCACAAATAAGGCCATCATAACTTAAAATGAAGAAAAACAGCCGAAACCGAAACACTTCTGGATCCCCGAACCATGCCAAACGCTAGCGTACCCGTGCTGGGTTTCGCCGCTTTCAGCGGCACCGGCAAAACCACTTTGCTGACGCAACTGATCCCGCTGCTCAAACAACGCGGCTTGCACATAGGTGTGATCAAGCATGGCCATCACGACTTTGACATTGATTACCCAGGCAAAGACAGCTTTAGGCTGCGTCAGGCAGGCGCCTCCCCGGTGCTGATTGTCTCCAACAAGCGGCGGGCTGTTATCACCGAAATTTGCCCGGCACAAGAGCCTGATTTGGCCGGACAGTTGCCGTTTTTCGAGCAGGCCGGCCTGGATTTAGTTCTGGTTGAAGGCTTTAAAAATGATAACCTGCCAAAAATCGAGCTGCACCGGGCCGTCTTGCAAAACCCTCTGTTGTACCCGCACGATGCAACGATCATCGCCGTAGCCAGCGATTGCCCGTTGCAGATACCCAGCACCCTGCCGCTTTTGGATTTGAACAAGCCCCAGCAGATTGCCGATTTTATTGTTAACAACGTATTACGGCGGACCTGATGGATGCCTGTAGCCAGGAAATAAAGCCCTTGATGACAGTGGCCGATGCCTTAGCGCGGATTATGGCCTGTATCGTGCCTGTTCAGGAAACTGAAACGCGCCGACTCGACAGCGCGCTTGGCCGGGTTTTGGCGCAGCCGTTGTTTTCCCCCGTTAATATCCCACTTGACCGCAACTCGGCCATGGACGGCTACGCGGTAATGACCGATGACTTCAAAGACGGGCCTGTGCCGTTGCACATTATCGGCAGTGCCTGGGCAGGCCAGCCGTTTACAGGGCAGATGCAGGCGGGTCAATGCGTTAGGGTGTTTACCGGTGCCGTGCTGCCCGCCTCAGCCGACAGTGTCATCATGCAGGAGCAAGTCCGGGTTGAGGGTGCTACCGCCTGCTTTCAAGGCGATTTGAAATCGGGGCAAAACGTCCGTGCCGCCGGTGAGGATGTCCGTGAGCACACGTTGTTGCTGCCATCAGGAGAAAAACTAAGGGCCGGGCACTTAGCGTTATTGGCGGCCGCCGGCATGGCTGAAGTAGCCGTGCTAAGAAGGTTGAAGGTGATTCATTTTTCGACCGGCGATGAGTTGATTACTGCGGGTGAACCCTTGGTTACGGGCAAGGTTGTTGACAGCAACCGCTATTTGCTGCAAGGGTTGCTGGCCGACCCTGCCTACCAAGTGACCGATGGCGGAATTTTAAAAGATGACCTGCAACGCATGCTGGTCAGGCTGGATGCCGCTGCCCATGACTTTGACGTCATTATCACCACGGGTGGCGCCTCGGTGGGTGAGGCCGATTACATCAGGGAGGTACTGGCTCATTTAGGACGGGTGGAATTTTGGAAAATCGCTATTAAACCGGGCAAACCCATGGCCTTTGGCCGTATTGGCGGCTGCCATTTTTTTGGTTTGCCGGGCAATCCAGCGGCCGTCATGGTGACCTTCCAACAACTGCTTGCCCCAGCACTGAGGCGGCTTTCTGGTCAGGCTGTCGGGGAAAAAATTCGCTTGCGGGCAACCTGTACGACAGCCTTGAAAAAATCCCCAGGCCGGGAGGAATACCCGCGTGGTTTTTTGTACCAGGACGCCGATGCGACGCTACAGGTGCGCAGTGCGGGCCACCAAGGATCGCATAGCCTCAGTAGCTTGGCAGCGGCCAATTGTTTGTTGGTCTTGCCCGCCGAATGCACCGGTGTTGCAGTCGGGGAGTCGGTGGTGGTTGAGCCTCTTTGGACTGGGTTTCAATAACGGCGCACGGTGCTGTCGCACGCCAGTGACCAGGCGTCAATACCGCTTTGCAGATTGCCGACCCGCTGAAATCCCGAGCGCAGCAGAAAATGGGCCGCCTGCATACTGCGTATGCCGTGGTGGCAAATCACCACGAATTCTTGTTCGGCGTCTAATTCTATTAACCGGCTCGGCAATTGCTGCAACGGCATCAGGCGGCTGCCTGGAATATGCGCGTAATTGAATTCAAAAGGTTCGCGCACGTCCAGCAAAACCAAAGTATCAGCGGCTTCGATCCGTTGTTTTAATGCCAGTGCGGTGAATTGTTTAATAGCCATTTTTCCTCAAATGTAGTGTGCCGAGTTGACACTGTTGAGCAGTCCGGTCTCTGCGATAATTCTTGCTATGACTATACGATTCTGCTAAAAGTGTGCGGTTTTAATTTTTTTGTCCTAGGAGTTAACGGATGACCAAAAATCCTAAACCAGCGGCTTCACCTTTTAGTTTCGAGCCTTATCAAGAACAGCCCGGCGAAGAATACATGAACTCGGAGCAATTGCAGCACTTCCAAGCTGTATTAAAACGGTGGAAGTCTGAATTGATGACCGAAGTGGACCGCACCGTCACCCACATGAAGGATGATGCGGCCAATTTTCCGGACCCGAACGACCGCGCCACACAAGAGTCGGAATTCAGCCTGGAGCTGCGTACCCGTGACCGCGAACGCAAGCTTATCAAAAAAATCGATGAAGCCCTTAAAGCAATCGAATCGGGCGGCTACGGCTATTGCGAGTCATGCGGCATCGAAATAGGCATCCGCCGGCTTGAGGCACGGCCTACCGCTACCTTGTGCATCGATTGCAAAACCCTAGATGAAATCCGCGAAAAGCAAATGGGCTGACCGCTGAACCCGTGTCCGAACCCCCGTCTGTTGTTGGCCGGTTTGCCCCCTCGCCCACCGGGCCGCTGCATTTAGGCTCGCTCTATACCGCCGTCGGCAGCTTTCTGCAAGCGCGCAGCCAGCAGGGACTCTGGCGGGTGCGGATAGATGATTTGGATACCCCGCGCACGGTCAAAGGCGCTGACAGCCAAATTTTAGCGGCCTTGGAAGCCTACGGGTTGCACTGGGACGGTGCCGTAATGTACCAAAGCCATAACCGAGAACGTTATGGTGAGGGGCTGCGGCGGCTCGAAGCAACCGGCCTGTTGTACCCGTGTGTGTGTTCACGCAAGGCCCTCAGTGAACTCACCGGTGACATTTATCCGGGGACTTGCCGTAACGTAACCCACCTAGCACCACCTTACGCGCTACGGGTCAAAACCGACGGCCGCACCATCACGTTTACCGATGGCCTGCAAGGGCCGCAGCACCATCAGTTGGCGGCGCAACACGGTGATTTCATCCTGAAACGCCGGGACGGCATCATCGCCTACCCGTTTGCCGCTGTCATTGACGATGAGTTGCAGCAGGTCACGCAAATTGTCCGGGGCGTCGATTTGTTGGCGGTAACGCCTAAACAAATCTACTTGCAGCAGTTGTTAGGTTTTTCAAGCCCCCGCTATAGGCACGTGCCGGTCATTGTTGATGCAACCGGCGCCAAGCTGAGCAAACAAAATAAAGCCCCGGCGGTAGCCTTGTCTGCGCCAGAACGCACCCTTTTCCATCTGCTCAAAAACCTAGGGCAGCAGCCACCTACTGAACTGCACAATGCCCCCGTTGCCGAGCAACTAACCTGGGCTGTCGCCCACTGGCGGCCGGCCGCGTTAAAAGGCATTCGGTCTATTGGTCTGCATTACGCGTAACCATCGTTTATAATGCCAGCTTTGTTGGCCAATCCCCACTTCGTCCGCATGAGTCCAGACAGCCTAAATCTTGCCATCAGCCGGAAAAGCTTTGACCATTATGCCCGACAAGGCTACAACCGCATCCCCGTTTGCCAAGCAGTGCTGGCCGATTTGGATACGCCCTTAAGTGCTTATTTAAAATGGGCGGACGGGCCTTATTCCTATCTATTGGAGTCAGTTCATGGCGGCGAGCAATGGGGGCGTTATTCGATTATCGGCTTGCCTTGCCGGACGGTCATTAAAGTTTACGGCACCTGCATTCAAATCGAACAGGACGGCGGCGTTATCGAAACCTGCCAAGAAACCGACCCCTTGGCTTGGATTAAAACGTTTAGTGCCCGCTACAAAGTGCCGGAAATAACCGGCATGCCCCGTTTTAGCGGCGGTCTGGTCGGCTATTTTGGTTACGAAACCGTTGCCTACATCGAGCCACGGGTTTGCCAAGCCGCTAAACCCGACCCCTTAGGCTGCCCGGATATCTTGCTGATGGTGTCCGAAGACGTGCTGGTGTTTGACAATATCACTGGCAAGCTGCTGTTTATTACCCATGCCGACCCCAGCGAGGACAACGCCTACCAACAAGCCGTGGCGCTTTTGCAGGCCCGCGTGGCGAAATTGCACCAACACCACGCCCGAACCAATCCGGCCAGATCCGCCAGGCAAGTCCAGGAAACCGATTTTATTTCCGACTTCACCCGCGAAGGTTTTCAGCAGGCCGTGTTAAAAGCCAAACACTACATCACCGATGGCGACATTATGCAGGTCGTGCTGTCACAGCGCATGTCCATTCCCTATGGCGCACCGGCATTGGACTTGTACCGCGCCCTGCGCTGCCTGAACCCGTCCCCGTACCTGTTTTTTCTGAACCTAGGCGATACCCAGGTGGTGGGTTCGTCGCCGGAAATTTTGGTGCGCCTAGAAGACGGTACGGTCACGGTGCGGCCGATAGCCGGTACCCGCCGGCGTGGCGTCAACCCTGAGCAAGATGCCGCCCTAGAACAAGACTTGCTGGCAGACCCGAAAGAAGTAGCGGAGCATTTGATGTTGATTGATTTAGGCCGCAACGATGTCGGGCGGGTCGCGGCGGTCGGCAGTGTCGCGCTGACCGAGAAAATGATTGTGGAGCGCTATTCCCATGTCATGCACATCGTCTCCAATGTGGTCGGCACCTTGTTGCCCGGCAAAAATGCCTTCGATGTGCTGGCAGCCACCTTCCCGGCGGGTACGGTCAGCGGTGCGCCGAAAATCCGCGCCATGGAAATCAT
>DBNW01000078.1:0-39328 GCA_002299425.1 Methylococcaceae bacterium UBA662
TAATGCTGTTTGAGGATGCCGATTGGCATGGATGCCGGACATCTGCTGCTCTATTTCCCGCCAATCAATCAACGGGTGGATACCGTCCAGTTCTTCCAAGGCTTTGTGGTGCTTGACGAGGGCATCGCTTAAACTGGTTTGGGCTAGGTTCTTCCAGGACAGGGGCTGTTGCTCGGTCTTTGAAAGGCTTATTTTACCCGTTTTGGGGCTTGGGGGCGGGCAAAGGTCTCCACATATAAAAAAAATTATTATCAGCCTTTAACCAGCAAAAACTTGACGAACCAAGCCCGCCTGATTAGGCTTTGCCCCCACCCATTGGCCATGCCCTCATGAATCCTCAACAACGCGCCTTCACTTTAACTGAACTGTTGATTGCTGTAGCCATCGTCGGCATTCTTAGTGCCATTGCCTACCCTTCTTATCAGGCCTACATCAACCAAAGCCGCGAGGCCGAGGCCAGGGTGGCCTTGATGACCTTAGCCGCCGTGCTGGCACAATTTCGCATGGACACCAACACCTACGAGGGTGCTGTTTTAGGGCCGGGCGGGGTGTTCAGCGATCAAGTACCGGTTGACACCACGAAAGGCGCTGCTACTTACAACCTTGTTATCGCGCATCAAACACAAACCGAATTTCGGCTTGAAGCCAGACCCATCGACCCGGCCCTGACCCTGTATTCTATTGATCAGGCAGGCAATAAAACCCCGGCGGGCTGGTAACTGTTACTGAACAGACCCCTTTACTGACCTAAAAAACCCCATCATGGCCGTTGGCAACCTGTTTATTCTCTCCGCCCCATCGGGGGCGGGTAAAACCAGTTTAGTAAAGTCTGTGTTGGCATCAGTGCCGCGTGTGGCGGTGTCGGTGTCGCACACCACCCGCCCTAAGCGCACTGGGGAAAGCCACGGGGTGGATTATTTTTTCGTGTCGATGGCACAATTCCAAGCCATGCTGGAACAGCAAGCGTTTTTGGAACACGCACACGTGTTCGATCATTTTTACGGCACGGCCCAGCAAACCGTGATAGACCAGTTAAATGGCGGATACGATGTCATTCTGGAAATTGATTGGCAGGGTGCTGAGCAAGTCAAAACCTTGTTTCCCGGCAGTCTGAGTGTTTTTATCCTGCCCCCGTCCGTCGAGGTGTTGCGGCAACGCTTGCAAGACCGGGGGCAAGACGATGCCGCCACCATTGACCGGCGTATGCGCGCTGCGGTGGCGGAAATCAGCCATTACCCGCAGTACGATTATTTGCTGGTGAACGATGATTTTGACCAGGCCGTGGCGGGACTGGCCAGTATTATTCTTGCCAACCGTCTGGCCATTGCCACCCAGCAGAATCGGTTGCAGCCGTTGTTGTCGGCATTGCTGGCTTAATGTCTGTGCTGTTTTAAGCGCCCGCTCTTCCCTTGTGGGGTTCGTACCCCACCCCACTCTACAAAAATCACAAAAAAATATGCGTAATCCCCCCACCGTCGGCTTTATTAGCTTAGGCTGCCCGAAAGCTTTGGTTGACAGCGAAAAAATTCTGACCCGGCTGCGTTCCGAAGGCTATACCATTGCCGCCACGTATCAGGGCGCCGATCTGGTGGTCGTGAACACCTGCGGGTTTATCGATGCCGCCGTGGAGGAGTCGCTGGACAGCATCGGCGAAGCCTTGGCCGCAAACGGCAAGGTCATCGTCACCGGCTGCTTGGGTGCCCGCGAGGCGGACATTAGGGCGCGGCATCCGGCGGTGTTGAAAGTGACCGGGGCGCATGCCTTAGAGCAAGTAGTCAGCGCGGTGCATGAACATTTGCCACCGTTGCACGACCCGTTCACCCATCTGGTGCCGCCGCAAGGCATCAAATTGACCCCCAAACATTACGCCTATATCAAAATTTCCGAGGGCTGCAACCACCGTTGCACCTTCTGCATCATCCCGTCCCTGCGCGGGGATTTGGTTTCAAGGCCAGTGGACGACGTGCTGCTGGAGGCCGAACGCTTAGCGCAAGCCGGAGTAAACGAGTTGCTAGTCATTTCGCAAGACACCAGTGCCTACGGTGTGGACTTAGGCTATGCCGAACGCGGCTGGCGCGGCAGGGCGGTGCAAACGCGGTTTTATGACTTGGCGCAGGCACTGGGCGAGCTGGGTATTTGGGTGCGGCTGCATTATGTCTACCCGTACCCGCATGTCGATGCGGTGATCCCCTTGATGGCCGAGGGCAAAATTTTGCCTTATCTGGACATCCCGTTCCAACATGCCTCAAGCCGAATCTTGAAACTCATGAAACGGCCGGCGGCCAGCGAAAACAATCTGCAACGGATCCAGTCTTGGCGGCGGGTTTGCCCGGATATAACCCTACGCAGTACGTTTATCGTCGGTTTTCCCGGCGAAACCGAGCGCGAATTTGAGGCATTGCTAAATTTTTTAACCGAGGCGCAATTAGACCGGGTGGGTTGTTTTGCCTATTCGCCGGTACAGGGTGCGGTGGCCAATCACTTGCCGGATGCGGTGCCGGAAGCCGTCAAACAAGAGCGTCTGGCTCGGTTTATGGCGCACCAGGCCGCTATCAGCGCGGCCCGTTTGCAAAATCGGATTGGCCGGGTAGAAACGGTGTTGGTGGATGAGGTCGTACCGGAAGGTGCGGTGGCCAGAAGCCAGGCCGATGCGCCGGAAATTGACGGCCAGGTGTTTATCGACGGTGCCACGCATTTAAAACCCGGCGATTTTGTGCAAGTAGCCTTCGAGGATGCCGACGAACACGATGTGTGGGCGCGTTTGGTTTAACGCTTGGGGGAAAACCGCCCCGTTGCGGTCTGTCCTGCCGTTAGCGTTACCCCGTATAATGCCCGGTCTAAAACTTAAAAGGAGGGACTAAAAATGGCAGTCAATTTGCAAATTGAACGCGCTGTAGAGCGCTTGATGTACGCCAGCCGCTGGCTGTTAGCACCCGTCTACGCCGGTATGAGCTTGGCCTTGCTGGCCTTGGCCATCAAGTTTTTTCAAGACATGTACCATGTTTTGCCGGACATTTTACGCTTGTCCGAAGCCGACTTGGTGCTAGCCTTGCTCAGCCTAGTAGACCTAGCCTTAGTCGGCAGCTTGATTGTTATCGTGATGTTCAGCGGCTATGAGAATTTTGTTTCTCGCCTTGACATCAGCGACACCGCAGAAAAACTCGGCTGGCTGGGTACCCACGATTACACTTCGCTGAAAATGAAAGTAGCGACTTCAATCGTCGCCATTTCTTCCATTCATTTGCTAAAAGTATTCATGAACATTAACGCTACGGCTAACGACAAAATCCTCTGGTACATGCTGTTGCACTTAACCTTTGTGCTGTCGGCGTTCATGATGGGCTACTTGGATAAACTGAGCAAGCACCAGCCATGACCTGGTATTTGTTCGGCACCTCAGCGTGCCACTTGTGTGAGCAAGCCGAAGAACTGGTCGCCGCCGCAGGCATCGCGGCCGGTTGGGTTGACATCGCCGACCACCCCGTGCAGTACGAGCGCTACGCCACGCGCATACCCGTTTTATACCACCTCGAATCCCACCGAGAATTGGCTTGGCCGTTTGGCTGGGCCGAACTCATAGCCTTTATGGAGTCCTGCATGGCCGCTCAATACCGAACCGAAACAGACAGCATGGGCGCGTTGCAAGTCCCCACCGACGCGCTGTATGGCGCACAAACGCAACGCGCCATTGACAATTTCCCGGTCAGCGGCTTGCCGATGCCGGCCGAGTTTATTAAGGCGGTTGCCCTGATCAAAAAAACCGCTGCCCAGGTTAACAAAGACTTAGGTGCGCTAGATTCTGCCCTAGGCGAGGCCATCATTGCGGCAGCCAGCCAAATTGCCGACGGCCACCATGCCGAACAGTTTCCCGTGGACGTGTTCCAGACCGGTTCTGGTACTAGCACTAACATGAACGTCAATGAAGTCATTGCCCACATCGCCAGCCAAATGACCGGCCAAACCGTCAGCGCCAACGACCACGTCAACAGAGGACAAAGCAGCAACGATGTCATTCCCACCGCTCTCCATGTGAGCGCAGCCTTGCAGTGCCATCAGGCTTTATTGCCCGCTTTGCAGCATTTAGCGCAGACCATAGAAACCAAAGCGGCAAGCCTTACGCACATCACCAAAACCGGCCGCACCCATTTGATGGACGCCATGCCCATTCGCATGGATCAAGAACTGGGAGCGTGGGCGTTGCAAAGCCGCAACGGTATTGAGCGCATTCAGGCGGCGTTGCTGCGTATTTACCGGCTCGCACAAGGCGGCACTGCGGTCGGCACGGGCGTTAACGCGCACCCAGAATTTGCCGATCGTTTTGCTGCGGCCTTACGTGTCGAAACCGGTCTGCCGTTTACCGTTAACGCCTCGCTGTTTGAAAGTTTAAGCAGCCAGGATGCCATCGTCGAGCTGTCGGGACAACTGAAAACGATTGCCGTCAGCTTGATGAAAATCGCCAACGACTTGCGCTGGATGAACTCAGGGCCTTTGGCCGGACTGGGTGAGATTGAATTGCCCGCCTTGCAGCCGGGCAGCAGCATCATGCCCGGCAAAGTCAATCCGGTGATCCCGGAAGCGGTCGCTATGGTGGCCGCGCACGTAATCGGTAACGATGCCACCATCACTATTGCCGGGCAAAGCGGCAGTTTTCAGTTAAACGTAATGTTGCCGGTGATAGCGTACAACTGCCTGCAAAGCATTGCCTTGCTGGCGAACGCCAGCCGTTTGCTAGCCGATAAAGCGATTGCCGGCTTCACCGTAAGACAAGACAACCTGCAACAGGCGTTGACCAAAAATCCCATCTTAGTGACGGCCTTGAACCCGCTCATCGGGTACGACAAAGCGGCAGAAATTGCCAAAACGGCCTATCAACAAGGCCGGCCGATTGTTGACGTGGCTGCACAAATGACCGAGTTAAGCCGCGATGAGTTGGATGTACTGCTCAATCCGATGCGGTTAACGCAAGGCGACAGCCGCACCTGATGTGCGTCTCGTTACGTCATAAAGCTGCCATGCTATGCCGTTAAGATGCACACGCAACTTAAAAAAACGCCTTAAATTTAAGCGTTCCGGCACGCACTCGGCAACCTTCTTAAAGGTTGTCTCGAACTTTTTGGCAGCCGGCGTGTCCTTGCCTTTCCTTAAGCTTCAGACCTAGATCGGCAGAAATTTTACGGCAGGGAGCCAATTTTTTTGCCATCAAGCTGCCCGATAAACAGTACTCAAGGCCTAATGGCCCTCATTCAGCACTTGCCCCCATGTCTACGCACCCTGTTTATCCCGTCAAGCCAGAGATTTCGGCTGTTGCCCATATCAATGCCAACCGTTACCGCACGCTTTACCAAAAGTCGATAGCGCAACCGGAGGTTTTTTGGGCCGAACAAGCTGCGTTGTTCTTGGTTTGGGACCAGCCCTGGCACAGGGTGCTGGCTTACGATTACCCAACGGCCTCTATCCGTTGGTTTGAGGGCGGCAAATTAAACGTCAGCGTCAATTGCCTGGACCGGCATTTAGAAACCCGTGGCGATCAGATAGCCATTATCTGGGAAGGCGACAACCCCGCCCATGTGCAAAAAATCACTTACCGGCAATTGCACCGCGAAGTGTGCCAGTTTGCCAATGTGCTCAAAGCGCAAGGCGTGGGCAAAGGCGACCCCGTTTGTGTGTATCTGCCGATGATACCCGAGGCGGCGGTGGTGATGCTGGCTTTAACCCGCATTGGCGCAGTGCATTCCATTGTCTTCGGCGGCTTTTCGGCGGAATCCTTAAAAGACCGCATTCTCAATGCCGATTGCCGGTTTTTGGTGTGCGCCGATGAGGGCTACCGAGGCGGCAAACTGATTCCCATCAAAACCACTGTTGACACGGCCGCCGCTAACTGCCCGAATGTCGAAAAAATCATCGTCATTCAGAATACCGCCAACCCGGTCTCCTGGCAGACGGGGCGGGATATTTGGTACCACGAAGCCATGGCGGTAGCCTCAGACCAGTGCCCGCCCGAAAGCATGGATGCCGAGGACCCGCTGTTTATTCTCTACACTTCAGGCTCCACCGGCAAACCCAAAGGGGTACAACACAGCACCGGCGGTTATTTGCTGTTTGCGGCCATGACCCACAAATACGTGTTCGATTACCACGACGGCGAGGTGTTTTGGTGCACCGCCGATATTGGTTGGATTACCGGGCATTCCTACGTTATTTACGGGCCGTTGTGTAACGGTGCGACCACCTTGATGTTTGAGGGTGTGCCGACTTACCCCGAGCCTGACCGCTGTTGGCGCATCATCGACAAGCACCAAGTCAACATTTTTTACACCGCACCGACGGCCATCCGTGCCTTGATGGCGCAAGGCAATCATTATGTTGAGCGCACCCAACGCCTGAGTTTGCGAATTTTAGGTAGTGTCGGCGAACCCATCAATTCCGAGGCTTGGGAATGGTATTACCAGGTGGTCGGCGAAAGCCGTTGTCCCATTGTCGATACATGGTGGCAAACTGAAACCGGGGGTATTTTAATCACCCCCTTGCCGGGGGCGACGACCTTAAAACCCGGTTCCGCAACGCTGCCATTTTTTGGTGTTAGCCCCTGTATTCTCGACAACCAAGGCCGCGTGCTGGAAGGAGCTGCCGAGGGTATGTTGGCTTTCGACCGCCCGTGGCCGGGCCAGGCGCGCACGGTTTATGGCGACCACCCGCGCTTTATCGACACCTATTTTAAAACCTATCCGGGTTATTATCTTTCCGGCGACGGTGCCCGCCGCGACAGCGACGGTTATTACTGGATCACCGGCCGGGTCGATGATGTCATCAATGTGTCTGGCCACCGGTTGGGTACGGCGGAAATTGAAAGCGTACTCGACCTGCACGAGCAGGTCGCAGAATCCGCCGTGGTTGGCTGCCCGCACGCCATCAAAGGCCAGGGCATTTACGCCTTTGTCACCTTAAAAGCCGGCATTGAGCCGTGCGAGCGCATAAAAAAAGAATTGCTCGGTTTGGTACGCAGGGAGATTGGTGCCATCGCTACGGTAGATGCCATTCAATGGGCTGCGGCTTTGCCTAAAACCCGCTCCGGCAAAATCATGCGTCGAATTCTTCGGAAAATTGCCGCTAACGATCTGAGCAATCTGGGGGATACGTCCACTTTAGCCGATCCTTCGGTGGTCGAGGCGATCATCGCGGACAGGGCCGGTCAAAACCTTGGTTCAACCGATAGGGCTTAACCTGCCGAGAGCACTTCGACTGCACCCGCCCCGTGAATATGGCCGTGGATGATTTCTTCAGGGTTGGCCGGCCTAATTTCAAGCACTTCTACACGAAACGTCAACGGCAGGCCGGCTAGAGGATGGTTGCCGTCGACGGTGATGCCGTCACCGTTAATATCGACTACAGTAACAACCCCCGGGCCTTCGCTGACATCGGTCTGGAACTGCATCCCCACTTCTAATGCCTCGACATTTTCAAACTGTTCCCGGTCGACAATTTGTATCCGGTCTTCCATAAACAAGCCGTAAGCTTCTTCGGCATCGATGCGGACGACAAACTGCTCGCCCACGGTTTTTCTGGCTAAGGCCCGTTCCAAGCCGGAAATGATGTTGCCACGACCGTGTAAGTACACTAAAGGCTCCCTGCCTACAGAGCTATCAAGCACCTCGCCTTCATCGTTAGTCAGGGTGTAATGGATGGATACGGCCATGTTGTCTGCTATTTGCATGAAAAAACCTGCTCGGTTCAAGTTAAAAAAGGGGGCATGATAAAGCCTTAGCCGGCGTTTGTCTGAAAAAATGCCCGATGGCCCTAATGAGACGCAGCGATCTCAATCAGCACTTCATCAGGGTTTACCGAATCGCCCTTAGTGACATAAACGGCCTTGACTACACCAGCAATCGGCGCCGTGATTTCGGTTTCCATTTTCATGGCCTCTGTTACCAACACACCCGCCCCCGCCAGCACGGGTTGGCCTTCCCTGACCAGCACATCCAAAATGTTGCAGGGCATGCTGGCCACCACATCACCGGGGCCGGACGGGCGCGGGCGTTTGCGGGCGATGGCACTTTTTACCGCGCCGTGGGCACCGCCCTCTAAAACAATTTCATCTAAGGTTTCAACCACGATGTCCTCGGGTATGCCATCGACGGTGAAATAAAAATGCCTAAGGCTTTGGTTTTTCGGGCCGGTGCCGGTGACTTTGATGTGGTAGGACTCACCGTGCAAGGCAATGTTGAACTCGGTTGGGGCTTTTTTGATGCCGTCGGCAGTTTCGGCAGCCACTTCCAAAGGCTCGGGCACTAAGGCACCGGTCAAACGCTGCTCTAAGAACAGCTTAGCGACATCCGGAAACAGGGCATAGCTGAGAACATCTTCGTCATTGAGCGCTAAATGGCCGATTTCTTGGCGCAAATGCCCGAATTCCGGTTTCAGCAAATCGGCCGGGCGGCAGTCGATCAGCTCTTCCTTGCCAATGGCGCGGTTTTGCAATGCCGCGTTAACCGGTGCCGGGGTTTTGCCATAACCGCCTTGCAGGTAGCGTTTGACTTCATTGGTGATGGTTTCGTAACGCTTGCCGGTCAATACGTTGAGCACTGCCTGAGTACCGACGATTTGCGAGGTAGGCGTGACCAGCGGCGGGTAGCCTAGGTCTTCGCGCACTTTGGGGATTTCCTGAAACACTTCGTCGATGCGGTCCAGGGCGTTGCGCTCTTTTAATTGGTTGGCCAGGTTGGAGATCATGCCGCCGGGTACTTGGTAGACTTGCACACGGGTGTCGATGCCGGTGAACTCGCTTTCAAAGCGGTGGTATTTTTTCCGCACCCGGGCAAAGTAATCGTTTGCGGCTTGCAGTTTGGCTAAGTCCAGGCCGGTGTCGTAGGGTGTTTCTTGCAAGGCCATGACCAGGCTTTCGGTCGGCGGGTGGCTGGTGCCGCCCGACCAGGATGACAAGGCGGTGTCGACATGTCGGCAGCCGGCTTCAATGGCTTTAATCTGGCACATTTCCGACAGGCCCGAAGTGGCGTGGGTGTGCAAATGCAGCGGCAAGTCGATGGCATCGACCAAGGCTTTGACCAACTCCGAGGCGGCATAAGGCGTTAGCAACCCAGCCATGTCTTTGATAACGATGGCATCACAGCCCATAGCCGCCAGCTCTTTGCCGAGTTTGACGAAATTGCCGATGTTATGCACGGGGCTGGTGGTGAAGCACAGAGTGCCTTGCGCGTGTTTGCCGCTTTTCTTAGCGGCTTCGATGGCGGTTTTAAGGTTACGCACGTCGTTAAGGGCATCGAAAATACGGAACACGTCCATGCCGTTTTCGGCGGCTTTTAAAATGAACGCCCGCACCACGTCATCGGCGTAATGGCGGTAGCCCAACAGGTTCTGCCCGCGCACCAGCATTTGCAGGCGGGTGCGGGGTAGGGCCGCCTTCAGCTTGGCCAAGCGTTCCCACGGGTCTTCCTTTAAAAATCTAAGGCAGGCATCGAAGGTGGCCCCGCCCCAGCACTCCAGCGACCAGTAGCCAATGGCGTCGAGCAAGGCGCAACCGGGGATCATATCCTCGGTACGCAGGCGCGTGGCAATTAAGGATTGATGGGCGTCGCGCAAGACAACGTCGGTAACATAAATTTTTTGCATGGTAACTGCCTTATACGGGTGGTTTGAATGTGGCTTCATTTTATCTAAATTTTACCTGCATGGGTTGCAGGAAACAGTGCGCTTCTAGGAAAAGGTCTTCAAATCCCGCATTTCCAAACGCCAATACCCGGCAATTTTTCTTAACCGCTTGGTCAGCGTTTCTGGCGCAACCTGCTCGAAGCGGCGTTTACGCAGAATGTGATAAAGGCTGATTAAGCATGCGTTACCCAAATGCAGCGCAGGCCGGGCGTGGCGCAGGGTTTTCGTCGGCGGTGATGAGCGGGCTATGGTGCGCCAAGGTTGTTGCTGCAATGAGCCGGTCTGCCGGGGCTTGCCGGTGGCGGCGAGATAAGGCCCAGCGTTTCGGCCGCCGGGCTTGCCTTCCTGATCGCGGCAGAAAACAGCAGCTGTTCGGTGCCTACGGGTTGCGCATAAACGGTTCTGACAACCTTGTCGCCTTCAAGACCGCAGATTGGTGTGTCGTTTTGATGCCTTCGCGTTTGCGCATGAGGCTTACAATCCGGTATGCGCCGCCAATGCCGCCGCAATCACGCCTGCTAAAATCTCCGGCCGGGGCTTGTTGGAGTAATTGACCAGCTCCGGGTATTTTTCAACGAAGCCGGTGTTAAAACACGCGGCGCAGAAATCGGGGTGCTGCAAAATTTCCAGGTAATACGGGATGGTGGTCTTGATGCCGAACAGCCCCATGTCGCGCAACGCCCGTTCGCCACGTTTGATGACATCTTCCCAAGTCATGGCACTGACGATGACTTTGGCCAACATGGAATCGTAAAACGGCGGGATGTCGTAGCCGGTGTAAATCGCCGTGTCGGTACGCACGCCGGGGCCGCCGGGGGCGTAGTAGCGGGAGATTTTGCCGAAACTGGGCAGGAAGTTATTTTGCGGGTCTTCGGCGTTGACGCGGAATTGGATGGCGTAGCCGCGCCTTACGATGTCCTCCTGCTTAAAGCGCAGCGGCAGGCCGGCGGCGACGCGGATTTGTTCCTCAACAATATCGACGCCGGTGATGGTCTCGGTGATGGTGTGCTCGACCTGGACGCGGGTGTTCATTTCCATGAAGTAGAAACGGCCGTCGTGGTCGAGCAGAAACTCCACCGTGCCGGCGTTGGTGTAACCGACCGCCTTGGCCGCTAGCACCGACAGGCCGCCGATGTATTGCCGCTGGGCTTCGTCCAGTTGCGGTGACGGGGCGATTTCGATCAGTTTTTGGTTGCGCCGTTGGATGGAGCAGTCGCGTTCGTACAAATGGAGGGTGTTGCCGTGCTGGTCGGCCAACACTTGCACCTCAATATGGCGCGGGTTGACGATGCACTTTTCCAAAAACACATCTGCCGAACCAAAGGCTTTGCTGGCTTCGGAAATGACGCGCTGGTAATTGCGTTTAAGGTCTTCGGCGTTATCGCACCGGCGGATGCCGCGCCCGCCGCCGCCGGACGTAGCCTTGAGCATGATGGGATAGCCGATTTTTTCGGCCATGGCCAAGGCTTCATCGACATCGGCCAGATTGCCGTCGGTGCCGGGTGTGACCGGAATGCCGGCGGCGGTCATGGCCTTGCGGGCTTCGGTTTTGTCGCCCATGCGGGCGATCACGTCGGCGGTAGGGCCGATGAAGACAATGCCGCGCTCCGTGCAGGCCCGGGCGAATTGGGCGTTTTCGGACAAAAAACCATAGCCGGGGTGGATGGCGTCGCAGCCTGTCGAAACCGCCAGATTGACTAAGTTATAGATGTTCAAATAGCCCGCTACCGGTTCGCTGCCGATGCAATAGGATTCATCGGCTTTTTTCACATGCAAGGCAAAACGGTCGGCCTCGGCGTAAATGGCCGCCGAGCGGATGCCCATTTCCGCACAGGCGCGGATGATGCGCACGGCGATTTCGCCGCGGTTGGCGATTAAAATTTTTCGTAACATAAATGTCCTATTTTCCAAACAAGGGCTTAACCCAATTTAAAACCGGCAAAGAAACCCGCCGCGCCACTAACGCCTTTGGTGGTGATGCCTGACAACCGTTGCACCAAATAATCACCCGAAGTTTTGGCGGCTTGGGTAGCCGTGTATGCCGCATTTTGCAATTGTGTGTCGTTAATAGGCATCACCCCATAGTATTCGGCGGCGAACAGCGAAACCACCGTCGCCCCACCAAGGAGCAAGGCGATTTTCAGCATTTTTTTGGCAAAATATCCCACAGCCAACCCGATAATGAAAGGGGTTCCAATGTTACCCAGTAAAAACGCCGAGGAAAACAGGTCCGATGAAAAGTCTTTGTTATCAAAGTTAAGCATAATTAATCGATAGGCCGGGGTGGGATGCGCTGGTGCCAGACAACCGCTTTCAGCGTGCCTCAAACCGGCCTATGTTAAGTGAGCGGCAGCGGAATTAAAACCTGATGTTACGCAGTAACGCAAAAAACCCCGGTTGCCACTCGTTCCCCGCTTCTGCCCGGATACTGGGGATAAATTCTGCCTTAAATGGCTGGAGCGATGTCAAATTGTTTAGGGCTTATCTCCCGACGCTACGGTCTGCCGCCATTGGCCCTGTTGAAATTGCCAGATGCTTGGGGTGTTGTCGTCCAATTGGAACAAAAAAAGCCATTGGTTGGTGATCAAATCGGCAATGACTTGGTGTTTGCCGATGATGCCGGTCATGGTTTCTCTGGGTGCGGCGATATAAACGCTAAGTCTTATCGGCTGATGCCGCCATGCTTGACCATCATGCAGGGATTGTAACGGCAATCCGATGCGTAAGTCGCCGCCGTTGCCTTCAAAGACACCGATGTTGCCGCCCACGACGTTATGCAGCATTTTGTTTCCGCTACCGTATTTTAAGTTGTCGGTGACGGATGCGTAGTATTGGAAGTTAATCCAATGGGCCACCATCATCGGCGCGGTCATGATCAGTTCCAAGGTTTTATAATTTTGGTCTGTTTGCCATTGGTAATCGTGTAGAAAGACACGGCCTTCTAGGTCAAGGTGGCGGGTGCGAGCCCTGGGTGCGACGATGAACGCGGCATTGTTGGCCAAGCCCCATTCCGGCCGGACTTCACCCCAGTCATGGGATTTTTGCTGGTAAAACGTTGTGCTCGAAATGCTCGCTTGGGTTGTTGTGCACAGGCTGGGCAGCCTTTGTTCACGCGCCGACCGGCTGGCGTTGGTTAGCCAATTGTGCCAAGTCTGTTGGGGGTAGTCGCTTTGGCCGAAGCAGGTGATGGCATCGGTGGTGGTGTTATGCAGGCACGCTATGAAACGCGTTTGCGGCGGTATGTTAATGGCGTGTTGGTGCAGCTGTACCCTTAGCGCGGGGTCATTGAGCATCTGCGCCAACACTTTGGCGTTGATTTCGCCGGTTTGCCCGCCACACGCGCCACAGTCCAAGCCGGCGGCTTGCGGGTTGTTGGTCGAACAACTGCCATGTCCGACTAGAAGCACGGTTTCGGCAAAAGCGTCGGTCAGGCCCATCGCGGTTAAAATGCCTGCCGCCAACTCGGCTTGCTCGGCAATGCTGACAAGATTGCCCTGGCAGGTTAGTTGCCAATCCCCGTCATGGTGGATTTGGTTTATAGCGTGTAGGGGGGGCGAGGGAAACACGCTGTTTTTCAGTAAATGGAACGCTTTCCATAAACCTTGGCTTTCCACCAGACCAAAACTAGCGGGGCCGGCGTCGCCGGTTTTTTGCCAAAAAACCTGGCTTTTTATTTTTTTGATGGACATGCGCATGTTGCCGGTTGTGGCGACAGGAGCCACCCGGATTGAGGCGTTTAACAAACCGGGCAATTGTGGCCTGACATACCCGTTGCGGGTTGGCGCATAGTCAACCGGTAGGCCAAAAAATCCCGCAAAACCATAGGTTTGTATCGCAGGATCTTGTGCTTCCAAAGCCCTGCGAAAAGGCTCTGAGCGGACGTCTATGCAAAAGAACGCTTGTACTGTCGGTGTTGTTTTTGCGTGGCTTTGGTAGGTCAGCAATTTGCGCTGTAGCGATGATTGGAAAGAAAATTCCAAGGCTCGCTGCCAGACCCACACAGGATGTTGGGCGTTGCGCCACTGGACGCGCACTGTTTCAAGCCGGTCAAATTGGTTGAAAAAGTGTGACCTTAGCGCATTGAAAATTGCTGGATGTTCGGTTTCCGTGTGCCGCCACAACACCTGCTCCCAGGCCATTCTCACGGCCAGTAATTGCTCCAGTATAGGGTTGGTTTGGCCGTCAAAATCATCTTGCCAGGCAAGATAGGCGGCCCAGGAAGCCCAGCCGTGTATGTCCAGCAACAGCGCGTGACAATAGTCGGCGAACTGCTCAGCACGGGTTCCATCTGGACAAAGCTCCGCGTGGGCATTTTCAAACACCTGGCCGGCGGTTTCAGGCAAGGCGAAAAATAACCGGCGTAAGCGGTGTTCTGCTGTCAGTATTTCCACGCCCCGGTCTTGTTGGATGACCGCCCGCCAATTGCGGTAGAAATCATTGGCGGCATCTTGCGTGTGCTGCATCCACTGCGGATGTTGGCCATAAAGGGCGCAGAACTGGCTGATTTGTTGGGTTATTTCATCGTGCCAAGATAGTGTTTGGCGGTTGGCGGGCTGTTCATCCAGCCAGTCGCTGACATTCAGCCAATGATCGGTTGGTTGAGGGGTATCCAGGCAGGACACTAACTCGGAAATACTGGCATTGACATTGAGTTCCTGCGCTGCTGCGGCCAGATGTTCTGATTTTATCTGCTGTTGCCACAGGGCGCGGTAATACGCTTGCGGCATCAGGCAGTTTACCCGCCCCAACGCCGCCAAATTGGCGGCAACATCCACCAGGGTTTGGTGGCGCAGTTGCCACCAAGGATTGACCGCAATCATTTTATCCAAAGGCCAGCAGGGGGCGATACGTTGGCACGCTTGCCTTGCCGCCTGTAAAAAGAGGTTGCCAGGGTTATTTTGTTCTTTTAACGGAAGCATTTAGGCGGTCTCCGGTGGTAGGGTAACGGCAGATTTTTTGGTCCTTGGCAAAAGCAAGGGCCAGCACCGCAAGGTCAGGCGAGTGACCCATTCATCAAGGTACAGGCCCGCGTTTAAGGCGATAAACAGGCGTCGGACCACAGGGTGTGATGGGTGGTATTGCAAAAGCATATAAACGCTGAACAAGCCAAGGAATAACAGGCTTAACCAAGCGTCGGCAACGGCGTTATAGGCGTATATCCTAGGTGCCAACAGGGCTGTGCTGGCAGTTTCGCCCAAGACATAACTGCATAGCAAAACCAGGGCCTTGGCCAAGCCGTGGGTGATGGCGGCTTGGGTTGTTTCTTGAAAATGGTAGGACAGCATCTGGGCAATGGCGATGCCGACCAGCAACCACGGGCTGAATGGCAGGTTAACAGCAACGGCCAAAATGGTTACCGCCACCAAGGCGGCACTGGTGAATGCGGCGGCAAACCAGGCTTTTAGCCCAGGAAGCTGGATTTTGGTCAATTGCCGCTTTAGCAAAGCATTGACCTCGTCGCCAGCATTGAGGAAGGCATGGGCTTTGTAGCAGGAATGCGCCAACAAGTGCAGCAAAGCGAGTTGATAAAGCCCTAGTGCACATTCCAACAGCATCAGCCCCATTTGCGCGGTGGTGGACCAGGCCAACCGGACTTTTATGCTGACCCGGGTCATCATGACCAGCACCGCCAGCACGGTTGACAGACCCGCCACCACCAACACCAGCCATCGTGCAGGCCAAGATTGGTCAAATAACGGCGCAAACAAGATAAGCAAATAACCGCCCATGTTAATCACCCCGGCGTGCAACAGGCTGGACACCGGTGTCGGGGCTTCAACGACCTGAATCAACCAGCCGTGCAGGGGTAATTGCGCGCACTTGATTAACGCCACAATGGCCAACAAAACAGCGGCGACCTGTTGTTGCCAGCCAAGGGACAGGGTTGGGTAATGGGACAAAATCGTGCTGATAGAGGCACTGTGGTGCGCCCAATAAAGCAAGCCAAAGGCAAAAGCCAGTAAAATTTCGGCCAGCCTGGCCAAGATAAACTTTTTGTGCGCGGCCAAAACCGCCCTGGGACGGTTAGGATAAAACATCAACAGTTGATGCAGACTTGAACTGATTCCCACCCAAGCAAGCCAAAAGGCTAGCAAATGGTCACTGCCTACCGTGACCATTACGGAAAAAACGGTCAGCATCAACCAGCGCAGAAAGCGCGGGCCATCGGGGTCGCCAGTGAAGTTTGCCTGTGCATAGCGTAGGATGACGAAGGTGATGAAGTGGATTAACAGCAATACGCTTGCGGCTAGCGGCGTGACAGCAAACAGAGCCACCCGGATACCGTGGCCTTGGGTCAGCAAGATGTCCAGCCAAGCCAACACGCCCACCACCAAGCCGCCGCCGATCAGCCATCCGGCTATCCGCCAACGCTGGGCAAAGCCGCTGCACAGGGCAGAAACAAGCGGCAAGCAAATGATGGCGAGCCATACTAAAGCCGCAAATTGATAGGTAAACATGATTAAACCCTGTTTGATGATTGACAGGGTTATTTTGCATCCTGGCTATTGTTTCGTAAAATACATAATTCTCAATTAAACATTCGTTTTTATAGAACAGTGGCCAGGCTTAATTATCATCACCTGTATTACTTTTGGTGCGTCGCTAAGCAGGGTAACCTGACTAAAACTGCCCATAGCCTAAATCTTTCCCAATCGGCCTTGTCAGCACAAATTAAACAATTAGAACAAGCCATGAAGGTCGATCTGTTCACACGGGCCGGGCGTAGCTTGGTGTTGACCGAAGTCGGGATACAGGCGTTTTCTTACGCTGAGGAAATATTCAAAAAAGGCGAAGAGCTTGAATCGCTGCTCACCCTGGGGATTCAATCGGAGCAGCGGACAGTAAGAATTGGCATGCTGTCAACGATGTCGCGCAATTTTATAGAAAGCTTCATTGAACCCATACTGCACAAACCCAACGTCAAGTATATTTTGCGTGCCAAAGGGCAAACCAATCTGCTGAATGCATTGGCCGACCATCAGCTTGATTTGGCGTTGACTAATATTGAAGTCAGAGGGAACAGTAAACAAGTTTGGCAGTGCCGTTTGTTAGCCCGGCAAGCCATCGCCATCATCGGCCCACCCGGACTGGGTTTGGGGCAGGATTTCCCCAGCCAATACCAAGCCCAACGTTGGGTTTTGCCAGTCCACGAAAGCCCAATCCGCTCCGCATTCGATGGTTTTTGTGCCCAGTATCAGTTTAGGCCCGCTGTCGTTGCCGAAGCCGATGATATGGCTATGTTGCGGTTGTTGGCGAGGGATGCCGGTGCTTTAGCGGTGATGCCAGGGGTGGTCGTTAAGGATGAACTTAAGACCGGGGAGCTTGTGAAGTATTGGGTATTGCCCAACATTTTTGAAAATTTTTATGCGGTATCGGTTGCGCGGCATATTCCCAACCCGCTGATCACGCAGTTATTAAACGTTAAAATCAACGTGTCATTCTAATTGATGTTACGCAGATAAAAAAGCCGGATGGGGGGCATCCGGCGGTTCTAAAGGGCCATGATGAGGGGTTAAAAATCTTGGTCGAATCCGTGAAGTGGCGGTTTGTCGGTACTGTTTTTTGAGGTCTGGCCATTTGATTCTGTCGTTATCTACCCTTGGCCGGGTAACAACCCGACTGAACCGGGTTTGATTCGCTTACAACTCACTACGATATCTGCCACGAAACACTTTTTTTTGCCGTAATCAAGCGCTGTGCAGTCTTGACAGACCAGCCGGCCTTTGTCTTTAACGGCCTCAAGATGCCAGCCGTAGCCTTGCGATTGGCAAAAGCGTTTGCTGAAACGGCTGATGGTGTAGGGCTGTATGGCTTTTGCAACCGCCTCTTTTTCTGTGGCACAAGCTGTAGGTGGCAGGGTATTCGCCATTAAGTCACGAAAAATATAGTCAGCAGCCAATGCCACTTGGCAACTTAACGCCAAACCGGTAAAAAGCCCTAGTACGCCTATTTTCACGGTGTCCTCCTGGTTTTTTAGGGTTGTTAATTTAAAACTCGAATGTTCATTTGCGCGTTTTCCTCATCCAGTTGTTGCTTAATGGGTGCGTATTTATCATTCTCGCTTTGCTTAACTAGGACGATGCCGACCAACAGTAAAAACAGGGTAAAGCCTACATAGAGCCAAAATTTGTCTTTAGGTTGTTCTTGCGCCGCTTTCATTGTGATACTCCTGGCTAGGGTCTTAAATCGGCGATGGCCGCACCAAAATTGATGTGGAAGGCTTGCCCGCCCAGCACCAGTGCGGGTACTGAACGCACCCCGGCTGCTTCGGCCTCGGCGACGCGGCTGGGTTGTTCGCCTAGGTGGACAACTTCCACCTGGTATTTGCTGGAGTCGATGGCATCGGCGACCATCTGTTCGGCACCTAAACAGACAGGGCAGCCGGCGTGATAGAAAATGGCGGTGTTCATGAGTGATCTCCTAAGTGGGTGTTTTGGTTTCGAGTCAATACTATAAAACCGGCCGCCAATGCTTGTCAACACCGCCGTGGAAAAATTAACCCTTAAGGCACTCGGGCGGAGCTTTGTTGGCACGGTTTAAGCGCGGTTGCCCTCGCCTAAAGCCTGCCAGCCTATTGCCTGCTGCTGTGCTAGTGCGGCATGACCTTACAATCAAGCAAGCATGTTAGTGTGAATTTTGAGATAATTACGCTCTGTTTCTACGGCATGTTATTTGCTGGCATTTCCCATTAGCCCAGATTCAACTTGGCAGAATCCTTAATGAAAAACGACAAAACCTTCAAACCGTGCGACTTGGTTATTTATGGTGCCTTAGGCGACCTTTCTAGGCGAAAACTGCTGATTTCTTTATACCGATTGGAAAAAGCGGATTTGTTGGAACCGGATACCCAAATTATCGGCGTTGACCGCCACGCCCATAGCAATGAAGCGTACATTGCCATTGTCCATGAGAGCTTACAGGCTTTTTTGACCGACCCTTTCGTTGACGAAGTTTGGCAGCGGCTCGCCCAACGATTGCTGTACGTGCAAATCGACTTACAGCAAATAGACCAATACGGACGGCTGAAGACGGCGTTAGCGGCAAGCCAGCGGGTTATGGTCAACTATTTTGCGGTTACTCCCTTTTTGTTCAAAGACATTTGCCATGGCTTGGCGCATTCGGGGGTTTTGACCGCCGAATCGCGCATGGTGATGGAGAAACCGATTGGCCACGACCTGAAATCATCCCAGGAAATCAATGACGCGGTAGCCAAGGTTTTCAGTGAAGGGCAAGTGTTTCGCATCGACCATTACCTAGGCAAAGAAACGGTCTTAAACCTGTTGGCGTTGCGCTTTGCTAACTCTATTTTCACCACCAACTGGAACCACAACACCATCGACCATATTCAGATTACCGTCGCTGAAGAAGTCGGCATCGAAGGCCGCTGGGAGTATTTCGACAAGACCGGGCAATTGCGCGACATGCTGCAAAACCACTTGTTGCAGATTCTGACCTTTATCGCCATGGAGCCGCCCGCCGATTTGGAAGCAGCTAGCATCCGTAGCGAAAAAATTAAGGTGCTGAAAGCCCTGCGCCCCATCACCAAACGCAACGTGGAGGAAAAAACGGTGCGCGGGCAATACACCGCCGGCTACAGCAAAGGCCAGCCGGTGCCCGGTTATTTGGAGGAAGAGGGCGCCAATACCGACAGTGCCACCGAAAGTTTTGTCGCCATAAGGGTTGATATTGACAATTGGCGTTGGGCGGGGGTGCCGTTTTACCTGCGCTCCGGCAAACGCCTGCAAGGCAAACGCTCGGAAATCGTGGTGTATTTCAAGCAATTGCCGCACAACATTTTCAGCGAAAGCTTCCGCGATTTGCCGCCTAACAAGCTGACCATCCACCTACAGCCCAATGAAGGCGTGGAAATTGAGATGCTGAATAAAATCCCCGGCATCGAAGACGAACATATCAAGTTGCAAAAAACCAAGTTGGATTTAAGCTTCTCCGAGCAGTTCAAGAAAAGCCGGGTTTTTGGCGGCTATGAAAAGTTGCTGCTGGAGACCATGCGCGGCAACCCCACCTTGTTTTTAAGCCGGGACGAAATCGAACAAGCCTGGGTCTGGGTCGATTCCATCCAGGATGCCTGGCACCATCTGAATGCCAAGCCTAGGCCTTATGCGGCCGGAAGCTGGGGCCCGGTGGCATCGGTGGCGTTGATGGCCCGCGACGGGCGGGCGTGGGAAGAATAAACCGTTTAGAGGGGCTTTATGGCAAAAATAACCGCGCTTTCGCAATTGGATTTAAACCAAACCTACAGCTATGCCGATTATCTGAATTGGCAGTTGGACGAGGCTATTGAGCTGATCAAGGGCAAGATTATGCGCATGGCGCCGGCGCCGAATGTCAGGCATCAAAGCATATCGATGGACTTAAGCCGCTATTTGTCGGTTTTTTTTCTCAACAAGCTGTGCCGGGTCTTCGCCGCCCCGTTCGACGTGCGTCTGTACGACCGGAAAAAATCCCTGCTCGCCAGCGCCGACATCCATACCGTGGTGCAGCCCGACTTATGCGTTATCTGCAATCCCGAGTTATTGGACGAGCAAGGCTGCAACGGCGCCCCCGATTGGATCATCGAAATTTTGTCGAAGAGCAACACCCGCCACGAATTGCGCACCAAATTCGCCCTCTACGAGGAAAGCGGCGTCAATGAATACTGGTTAGTGTTCCCGGACAACCCCGCCATCGAGCAATTTGTGTTGGACGCGGGCGGGCGTTATCAATTGCAAGCTTTGTACGCCCCTGGCGATGTCGCCACACCCCATTTGTTCCCCAATTTGACCATCGATGTCAACGAGGTGTTTGCCTCGCCGTGGGACTAACACACATTCCAACTATAAAACGAACACAGGACAATCCATGCACCCCATCATCGAGCAAGTCACTGAAGCCATCACCGAACGCAGCCGCACCGGCCGCACCGCCTACATCAAATACATCAACGGCATGAGGAAAAACAAGCCCACCCGCGTCGGCATGGGTTGTGGCAACTTAGCGCACGGTTTTGCCGCCTGTAGCGCAGCGGAAAAGGCCGATTTGGTGGGCGAGACCAAGCCCAATATCGCCATCATCACCGCCTACAACGACATGTTGTCGGCGCACCAGCCTTATAAAAACACGCCCGAGTTAATCAAAACCGCCATCCGTGAGGCCGGCGGCGTCGCGCAAGTTGCCGGCGGCGTACCCGCCATGTGCGATGGCATCACCCAAGGCCAGGCCGGCATGGAGCTGTCCTTGTTCAGCCGCGACATCATCGCCATGGCCACCGCCGTCGGCATGAGCCATGACATGTTCGATGGCGCACTGTATTTGGGCGTCTGCGACAAAATAGTGCCGGGGTTGTTGATCGGCGCCTTAAGCTTCGGCCATTTGCCCGCCGTGTTCGTACCCGCAGGGCCCATGCCCAGCGGCCTGACCAACAAGGAAAAAGCCCGTGCCCGGCAAGCCTACGCGGTCGGTAAAATTGGCCGCAAAGAACTCTTGGAGGCGGAGATGGCCTCCTACCACAGCCCCGGCACCTGCACCTTTTACGGCACCGCCAACAGCAATCAAATGCTCATGGAAATCATGGGCTTGCATTTGCCCGGCAGTTCCTTTATCAACCCGTACACGCCGCTGCGCGACGCATTAACCCAAGCGGCGGCACGGCAAGTGCTTAAATTTACCGGCATGGGCGATGATTGGCGGCCGATCGCCCACATGGTGTCGGAAAAAGCCATCGTCAACGGCGTCATTGGCCTGTTGGCGACCGGCGGCTCGACCAACCACACCTTGCACTTGATCGCCATCGCCCGGGCGGCCGGCATCGAATTGAACTGGGACGATTTTGACCGTTTGTCCCGCGTGGTGCCGTTGATCGCGAAAATTTATCCAAACGGCCCGGCCGACGTGAACCATTTCCAGGCCGCCGGCGGCATGGGCGTGTTGATCGCCGAATTGCTGCGTAACGGCCTGCTGCATGAAGACCTCATCACCGTCGCCGATGAAAAGGGCATGAACCACTACCGCGAAGAACCCAAATTGGTAGACGACAAACTGGTTTGGGAGCCGGTGCCGCAAGCTTCGCTGGACCCGGACGTGCTCAGTTCGGTCGCCAAGCCGTTCGCCGAAAGCGGCGGCCTGCATCTCATGAAAGGCAACCTAGGGCGCGGTGTCGCCAAATTGTCGGCGGTGTCGCCCGACCATCAAATCGTCGCCGCCCCGGCGGTGGTGTTCGACGACCAAAGCGACTTTCTGGCCGCCTTCCAGCGCGGCGAACTGGAAAAAGATTTCGTCGCCGTCATCCGCTTCCAAGGCCCACGCGCCAACGGCATGCCCGAATTGCACAAACTCACCCCGCCGTTGGGCGTGTTGCAGGACAAAGGCTTTAAAGTCGCCTTAGTGACCGACGGCCGCATGTCCGGTGCCTCCGGCAAAGTGCCGTCCGCCATCCACATAACCCCCGAATGCGAAGTCGGCGGGCCGTTGGCAAAAGTGCGTGATGGCGACCTCATTGCGATGGATTTACAGACCGGCGACATCAATGTTTTGGTGGACGAAGCCGAATTTAACGCCCGGGCAGTGCTGCCGAACCGGGCCGGCAACCACCATTACGGCACGGGGCGGGAGTTGTTCGGGCGGTTCCGCTTGAATGCCTCGTCCGCCGAAATGGGAGCATCTAATTTGTTTGTTTGCGATTAACACAGGGTACGCGCCGCGCGCCTTAACGGAAGAGAGACAATGAGCCAAAATTGGAAAATACACCCCCAAGACGTACTCCGCGCAGGCCCTGTGATGCCGGTGATGGTCATCCAAAACCTCGACGATGCCGTACCACTGGCCCAAGCCTTGGTTGCAGGCGGCATCAAAGTCTTGGAAATTACCCTGCGGACACCGGTGGCGCTGGCAGCAATCAAAGCCATCAGCGAGAATGTCAAAGAGGCCATCGTCGGCGTCGGCACCGTTGCCAACCCAGAGCAGCTTAAGGCCGCCGAGGCAGCCGGGGCGGTGTTTGCCATCAGCCCCGGCATTACCGAGTCTTTGCTGCACGCCGCCAACGCCGGTTCTATCGCGCTGATACCGGGCATTGCCACCTTGTCGGAACTGATGCTGGGCATGGAATACGGACTGGACCATTTTAAGTTCTTCCCAGCCGAAGCCGCCGGTGGCATCCCGATGTTAAAAGCCATCGCCGGACCCTTCCCGCAGGCCACTTTCTGCCCGACCGGCGGCATTTCCCCGGACAATTACCTGGCGTATTTAGCATTGCCCAACGTCGCCTGCGTCGGCGGCTCCTGGTTGGCTCCGGGTGCGGCCATTACCGGCAAAAATTGGACGGCGATTACCGCCTTAGCAGCACAAGCGGCTAAAGCCGTTCAGTGCGGGCTTTAGCCCACTATCCTTAAACCGTTTTTTTAAAGCAGAGGGAAAATCCATGACCCAGCCCAGCAGTGTGACTTTAACTGATCAAGGTGAGCCGATCGCCGTGCTGCCGCGTTTGTCGGGTACGATAGGTCCTGATGTTATCGACGTGCAGGCCTTGTACAAAAACACCGGACTGTTCACTTACGACCCGGGTTTTAATTCCACCGCCAGTTGCCGTTCCAGCATCACCTACATCGACGGTGAACACGGCGTGTTGCTGTACCGTGGCTACCCCATTGAGCAGTTGGCGCAGCAATGTACCTTCCTAGAAGTTTGTTACCTGATTTTGCACGGCGAACTGCCCAGTCCTGAACAACTGCAAGCGTTCATCTATAAAATCACCATGCACACCATGGTGCATGACCAATTGAGCAATTTTTTCAAAGGGTTCCGCCGTGATGCCCATCCGATGGCCATTATGGTCGGCGTGGTCGGGGCGTTGTCGGCGTTTTATCATGACGCACTGGACATCAGCGATAAAAACGTCCGTGAATTGTGCGCCATTCGCCTGTTAGCGAAAGTGCCCACCATCGTCGCTATGTGTCACAAGTACAGCACCGGTATGCCGTTTATGTACCCGCAAAACAAGCTCAGTTATGTGGAAAACTTTTTGCGCATGATGTTGGCCAATCCCTGTGAGGAATTTATCCCCAATCCGGTGCTGGTGCGGGCATTGGATAGGATACTGATACTCCACGCCGACCATGAGCAAAACGCCTCCACCTCAACCGTGCGCCTAGCCGGTTCCAGCGGTGCTAACCCGTTTGCCTGCGTGACGGCGGGCATTGCCTGTTTGTGGGGAGCTGCGCATGGCGGTGCCAACGAGGCGGTGCTGAATATGCTGGAACAAATCGGCAATGCTTCCCGCATCCCCGAGTTTATTGCCCGCGCTAAAGACAAAAACGATCCGTTCCGGCTCATGGGTTTTGGTCATAGGGTTTACAAAAACTACGACCCGCGCGCGCGTCTGATGCGGGATACCTGCCATGAAGTGTTGAACGAACTTAATTTGCACGATTTGCAGCTATTTAAACTGGCTTTGGAACTGGAACGCATCGCCTTGGAAGACACGTATTTCATCGAGAAAAAGTTGTACCCGAACGTCGATTTCTACTCGGGTATTGTCTTGCATGCCCTAGGTGTGCCCACTAACATGTTCACGGCCATGTTTGCAATGGGCCGGACGGTCGGCTGGATTGCCCACTGGGATGAAATGATTGCTGATCCCGAGCAAAAAATTGGCCGTCCACGGCAGCTTTACACCGGCGCCATCCGCCGCGAGGTGCCGGTAAAAAACCGGTAACGCCGCGTTGCTACGCTAGGGCGTGGCAACGTCAAACCGTATTTTTTTAGAAATAACCTTCACGTTTCTTTTTTTCCATCGAGCCGACTTGGTCTTTGTCCAACGTGCGTCCCTCCCGCTCGCTGTTTTTTGCCAGCAACAGCTCCCCGACGATGTCGGCTACGCAGTTTGCCTGGCTTAAGACGGCGCCGGATTGTGGGTAACAGCCTAAGGTGCGGAAACGGATCGGGCGGTGCATGAGGCTGCTTTGCTCGCTGGCCGACAAAAACGGTCGCATGCGCTCGTCGTCTAAGGCAAATACCTGACCGCTGGCATCGTCGATCCAGCTCAACCGGGGGGCAGAAAAGTACAACCGCACCAGTTCGACGTCTTCCAGCAAAATGTATTGCCATACATCCAGCTCGGTCCAGTTCGATAGCGGAAACACCCGCACAGACTCGCCCCGTTGTATCTCGGTGTTAAAAAGCTGCCACAATTCAGGGCGCTGGCTTTTCGGATCCCAGCCGTGGCGGCTGTCGCGTACTGAAAACACCCGTTCTTTAGCTCGGGATTTTTCTTCATCCCGCCTAGCCCCGCCTAGGGCGGCGTCAAATTGATACAAATCCAAGGCCTGTCTTAAGGCTTCGGTTTTCATGCGGTCGTTGTATTTAACGGAGCCGGAGGTGATGGGGTGAATACCTTCTGCCAAGGCCTGCTCATTAACGTGAACAATAATGTTCAAATTGTGCTTTACCGCCAATTGGTCGCGAAACAGCGCCATTTCGGCAAATTCCCAGGTGGTGTCGACGTGCAGTAAGGTAAACGGCACCGGGGCGGGCCAGAAGGCTTTTCTGGCCAAATGCAGCATTACGGTTGAATCTTTGCCTATCGAGTAAAACATGCACGGTTTTTCAAAGCAGGCCGCCACTTCCCGGATAATATAGATGGCCTCAGCTTCAAGTTCCCGCAACGAAGTTAAACTGTACATACTGATCTCCCTAGTAACAATGCCAGACCGCCCAATCGGTGGCTATTTAAGTTATGCCTTATGGCTTCATCGCCAAACTTAGGCCGGTATTAAAAGCGGTGTGCAAACCTCGTGCCACTGCCAAAGTGGCCCAGTATAACAGAAACCGCAGAGTCACTATTTTTGCCGAACACTTTTTTCTGGCCGGATGCCCGAAAAAAATGGCACTTCGCTAATACGCCGTTGCCAAAATTTTCAGCGGCAGCCGCATGACAAAGCCGCCCCCTAATACCCGGCTTAGCTAGAGGGCTGGCGAACCGGAAACACCAAGCAACCGACACCCCTTTAAGGAAAAATACTCTATGGCCCACAAACCGTACCGTCTGTACATCGGTGGCATGCAATGTGCCGAGTGCGAAACCGCTATTGAAAAAGCGGTCTTGGCCTTGCCCGGAGTCATACAGGCGCAGGCTTCCTTCGCCGAGGAAGACCTGAAATTAGCCATCGACCCCAGGGTGCTTTCCTTAAAGACCGTCCGCGCCGCTATCGGCCAAGCCGGCTACACCTGTGACTTACGGCCTCAGCGTGGCCAGCGGCCCGCCAACCGGTTGTGGGCCTTGGCCGGGTTGGTCGGCATCGGTCTGCTGCTGGCCTTAGATCATTACCACGGGTTTGATGATGCACTGGCGCAAATCAGTGAGCACGCCGATTACGGCCTGCTGTTTTTGATCGGTATTTTTACCAGTTTCCACTGCGTGGGTATGTGCGGTGGCTTTGTTTTAGGCTACACCGTAGCCGGCAGCGGGGCAGGGCGTCCTGCGTATCTCCAGCATTTGTTGTACGCCCTGGGTAAGCTGGTTTCGTACACGAGCATTGGCGGTCTGTTCGGCTGGGTAGGCGGCAGCATTAGCTTTACTGATAGCCTACGCAGCGGCGTGCTGCTGGCGGCGGGAGTGTTTTTGTTGGTTTACGGCTTGGGCATGTTGGATACGTTTCGCGCCTTGAGGCGTTTCCAAATTCGCCTGCCGCGCGGTCTGGCTTATGCTCTGGCTAAACAACGTCAGCGCACTTCCAGCCCGCTGGCGGTTGGTTTGATGAACGGCCTGATGATCGCCTGCGGGCCGTTGCAGGCGATGTATATTTTGGCAGCGGGTACAGGCAGCCCGGTGCGGGGGGCGACCTTGCTGGCAGTGTTTGCACTGGGTACTTTGCCGATGATGCTGATTTTCGGCTACCTGGCCAACACCATCACCGCTAATACCAGTCGGAGCTTTATGAAAATATCCAGCCTGATCATTGTGGCACTGGGCTTGATGATGATGAACCGGGGCTTGCTGCTGTCTGGCAGTGGCTGGGATGCTAGGTCGCTTTGGACTAAGGCAGTATTGCTGGTTGATGCACACCTGCCAGCTTGGTCGGGTGAGCGAGCCGAGGCAATCGCTTCTGTTCAGGCGGGCTACCAAGTGATTTACACGCAAGTCTACGCAAACGCTTACCTCCCCGCCCAGTACACCTTGCGTTACAAGGTACCCGTAAAATGGATCATCGATGTCAAACAGTTATCGGCCTGCAACAAGCAAATTATTGTCCCCGCCCTGTCTTTGGTCATCGATCTTCAGCACGGTCTGCAACGGGTTGAATTCACGCCGCAAAAAACCGGCGTGATCGGCTGGAGCTGTTCCATGGGCATGATTTCCGGTTCATTTACCGTTACCGAGTAGCCGAAAGCGGCACCGTATCCGGTGCGGTCAATGCTCTCATCAGCACCGGAAAACATTAAAAACAACGCCGGTATGACATAACCTGTCGTCGCCCTGTGCTATGGTTTGCAGACTCAAACCCACAGGACGCATGACATGGCCCAGAACCCTCGCCCTTCCACGCACGACAAAACCGCCACCCGCCTGGCCGACATTCTGATCCGGCTCAACAACGGCGAAAAACTCGACCCGCAACAATTGGCCGAACAGTCCGGCGTCACCTACCGCACCATCCAGCGCGACTTGCTGGAACGCCTGGCATTTTTACCGCTTACCAAAGAAGGGCATTGTTTCGTCCTCGAACCCTACTACCTGGGCAAACTGACCACCGCCGACATCCACCGCTTCGCCGCCCTGTCGGGTGTCAAAAACCTGTTCCCCAGCTTCGACGACCGTTTCCTGCGCGAACTGTTCGATGCCCGCGCCAACCAGGCTTTTTTGGTCAAAGGCCACCATTACGAAGACCTGTCCGACAAATCCTGCGAATTCAAGCAATTGGAACAAGCCATCAACCAGCACCGGCTGATCCATTACCTCTACAAAGGCAAAAGCTACACCGGCATACAGCCTTACAGGCTGGTCAATCATAACGGCATCTGGTACTTGGCCGCCGTACACGACCGCCTGCTCAAAGCCTTTTGTTTCAGCCAGCTTAAGGGGTTGCAACTGGACGACCGCCGCTTTGAAGCGGATGCCGAAATCCTTACCGTCATCGAGCAGGAAGATGGCATTTGGTTTAACCAGGACAAGCGCGAAGTGGTGTTAAAAGTGAATGCGGGTGTTGCGCATTATTTCAAGCGTCGCAGCCTGTTGCCTAAGCAAAGCATTGATAAGGAACTGGAAGACGGCGGCCTGATTGTCTCTTCCAGAGTCGCCCACGACGAACAAATTTTGCCGTTAATTCGTTACTGGCTGCCGAACGTGTACATCATCAGCCCCGATGATCTGCGTGATAACTTGCTGGAAAACTTACGGCTCTACTCAGAGCAATATAAAGCGGTGACCGCTAAATAGCGAGCAGTTCGCATCAAGCATCAACGGCATTTGAGCCATTCACACTAAAACTAACGCCCAAAAAAACCCCCGCTGAGCAATGCCCAGCGGGGGTGGTTAACCGCTTGTCCAATCAACTAGATGAGTAACCGGCTGGTTAACCGGGCGGGTCAAGGTTATGCCGTTTTACGGCGACGCAACAAGGCTACGCCGAAAAGACCTAACCCAATCAGGCTAATGCTGGTAGGTTCTGGTACTTGTTGTGTGCTGTAGGTGTATTCGATGTTGGCACCGCAACCGGCAGTAGTGGACTGGTTGCTGTTTATGTTGCCGCCGCCGCCGACTACGTTAATGCCAGACACAGAGTTGCAGTTTACAGCGAACGTGCCACCACCGGCTTGTTGAAAAGCCGCCAAGCCGGTAGTGAAAATGGCGTTGAACGCGTCAGTATCGTTAATCGGGCCAAAGTTGAGGGTTTGGCCAGCGGCATAGCTTTGAAAGCCGGTGCTAAAATTCAAAATGACCAACGGGTTGGTTAGCGTACCCAACAAGGCGTTGATGCCGGCGTTGCCAGAAGAGTAAAAGAGGTTCACAGCGCTGCTGACGTTGGCAAACTGGCTTTGCGCGGCATTGTTAGTGATTGTAAAAGAAGTCGCACCCGCACCGGTAAAAGAAAAGGCTACGGAAGTAAGCGTGCCTAAGTCGGAATCAAACAGATTGAGATTGCCTGTTTGGTTAATTTCGGTGGTTGCTTGCGGATTGCTAAAGCTGCCGCCCGAGACGATTAGGGCCGCATGGGCATTCAAGGCAAAGGCAGAGCAAGTAATCAGCGCAGCATTCAGTATGACGTTTTTCATAAGCAAGTTATCCAAGTTAGTTAATGGAACAAGAATATATGCAATAATCAAGCCATTTTATTTTTGATTAAAAAAATCAAGTTATTGAAGAATTACTCTAAGCGAATTTATTTAAAACTGTAAAAAAAACCGACAACTTTTCGGGCGGGCAACCGGGTTCGCGCCCTAAGGTGAAAATAAGGGTTGTTCCGCCCAGCCCCCTCCTAAGGCTTTGTACAATTGCGCCATGGCGGCTAACAGGTCTAGCCGCGCCTGCACCTGGGCGTTTTTTGCGGTCAGCACGCTGCGTTGGATGTTGAGCAGGGTTTGGTAATCGATTAAGCCGACCCGATAGCGTTCCTGCGATAGCCGGTAAGCGGCTTCGGCCTGGTCAACGGCAATCGCTAAGGCTTTTAGCCGCAATTCGGAATGGTAGCGGGTGGCGGCGGCGTCTTCGGCTTCTTGCCAAGCGGTCAGCAGGGTTTGTCGGTAGTGTTCGACCAGTTCGGCGTTGCGGGCTTGGCTTCTGGCTAATTCGCCGGTTAGCCGGCCACCTTGGAAAATTGGCTGGGTAAGCGCGGCGGCTGTGGCTATGAGCAGGCTGGCCGGTTGCGCGGAGGCCAGCAGTGGCTCAAGGCGCAGTTGCAGGCTGGGGTAAAATGCCGCCCGTGCTACTGTGATGTCTGCTTTGGCGGCCACTAAGGCCATTTCGGCTTGGCGCAGGTCCGGGCGGCGTTCTAGCAATTGAGCGGGTTGCAGGCTGGCAGGTGCGGGCACATGCAGGCTTTGCCAGGCATCGGCTGGCAGGGTGGCGAACTGAGGCGGTTTGCCTAGCAAGACCGCCAGCGCATTTTCGGCGACAATGCGTCGTTGGTTAAGCAAGTCCAGGTTGGCTCGGGCGATGGCTAGCTCGGTCTGTTGCTGGGCGACCTCGATTTGGGAAGCACTCCCGGCCTTAAACCGGGCTTGTACGATGGTCAAAATGGCCGTGACGTTGGTGAGGAAATCGCCAGCGATACGCTGCTGTTCGGCTAAGGCCAGCACCCCAAAAAACCGTTGCGCTACTTCGGCCGTTAGCACCAATTGCAGGGCGTCGCGGGCGAAGGTTTCACCGAACAGTGCTGCAACGGCGGCATTGCGGCGGGCACGGTTGGCACCCCACAAATCGGCCTCGTAAGCCACTTCAAGCCAGCCTCTTTGGTTTTGTTGGCTGCCGCTGTTGTCGCGAAGGTCGGTAAAAGTGCCGGTAAGTGCAACCGAAGGCAGCAGCGGCGCACCGGCAATTAAGGTTTGGGCGCGGGCTTGTGCCACCCGTTGCCGGGCACTGGCTAGGTCGTAGTTGTGCGCTATGGCTTCAGGGATTAGCCGGTTTAAGGTGGGGTTTTTGAAAGCCTGCCACCACCGCGAGTCGACGTTATCAGCGGCAGGGGCAGGCGTCAGGTTACGCCAGTGCTGGGGTTCAGGCAGGCTAGGGCGCTGGTAATCGTGCGCTAGATTGCAGGCGCTAAGGCCGGTCATCAGCAACAATGAAACCGTTGTAATACGGAACATGGGGGTGCTATCTGCCGGCCATATAGGCTTATTCCGATGCCAAAGCAGCGACGGGGTCCATTCGCGCCGCTTTACGGGCAGGCAAAAAACCGAACAAAATACCGGTAGCAAAGGCACAAGAAAAAGCCAGTACCGCAGGTCTCAACGAAAACGCCACCGGTATGCCAGACCAGGATACAAGCAACCCAGCGGCAAACCCCAGCACCAGGCCAACCACGCCGCCTAGCAAGCAAACCACCGCCGCTTCGGTGTTAAATTGCAGCAGGATGTCGCGCCGCCTAGCACCTACGGCGATCCGCACGCCAATTTCCCGGGTGCGTTCGGTGACGCTGACCAGCATAATGTTCATGACGCCAATGCCGCCGACCAGCAAGGAAATGGCCGCGACAATGCCAAGCAAAGTGGTCAGCGTGGTTTGTGTTTCGGTGGCCGTAGCCATAATCGCGGCCATGTTGCGAATTCTGAAATCTTCGGTTTTGTGGCGTTCAAGCAGCACTGCGTGGATAGCCCGTTCGGTGGCATCAATCCGGTGGGTGTCGTGTACCTTGACCATGATGCCGCTCAGGTGGTTTTGTCCAAACAAACGTACCAGGCCTGTGCTGAGCGGTACAAACAAGGTGTCGTCCCGGTCTGTACCCATGGCGTCGGCACCTTTTTCGGCCAGTACGCCGATCACTTCAAACGGGGTGTTGGCTATTAAAATGTGACGACCTAACGGGTCTTCCCCAAAAGGGAAGAGGATTTTTTTTACCGTTTCGCCTAACACAGCTACCGGTGCATGGCGCCGCATGTCGCGGTCATCGAAAAAATCGCCCAGTACGACCGGCCAATTCCGTACCAAGGGCATGCTCGGTGCCACGCCTTGAACTGCGGTGGCGTAGTCGATATTGCCGTAGCGCACCGTTAGCCGGGCACTGCGTTCCGGCAATGACCAGGCGACGTTGTCCAGTTCGGCAATGGCTTCGGCATCGGCGCGAGTCAAGGTGGCGACATCACTGCTGCCGCGCAAGCCGGGTGCGCCCGGCCGGATTGACAAAACATGGGTGCCCATGGACTGGATGGCCTGCAACACGCTTTCTTGGCTGCCTTGCCCCACCGCTAGCATGGCCACTACGGCAGCGACGCCGATGACGATGCCGAGCAAGGTCAAGGCGGTGCGGAACAAATTGGCATGCAGTGAGCGCACTGCGGTTTTGCTGGCCTCGACCAGTTCCGCTACGAGGCCGACCGCGCTTAGGTCGCGCTGCTGAGTTTTCAAAAAACCGTTGCCGGTGGGTTTTTCGCCGCTGTCGCTGACCATGTTGCCGTCTTGTAGGGCAATCACCCGCTCGGCATGGGCGGCGATTTTTTCATCGTGGGTGATCAATAAAATGGTCCGGCCCTCTTGGTGCAGGGTTTTCAGCAAGGCCATGACCTCCTCGCCGCTACGGCTGTCCAAAGCGCCGGTCGGCTCATCGGCTAGGATCACCGGTGGGTCGTTCATCAAGGCCCGGGCGATGGCGACCCGTTGCTGCTGGCCGCCGGACAGTTGCATCGGTTTGTGACCGCTACGGTCGGCTAAACCTAAACCGGATAACAAAGTTTGCGCGCGTTGTTCCCGCTGGGATTTAGCCATGCCGGCATACAAAGCGGGTATTGTGACGTTTTCTAGGGCAGTGGCATTGTTGAGCAAGTGGTAACGTTGGAACACAAAACCAAAGGTTTCCCGCCGTAAGGCCGCCAATTGATCGTTGCTTAAAGCGGTTATATCTTGCCCGCAAACCTGATAACAACCACTGCTGGCGCGGTCTAAGCAGCCGATTAAATGCATCAAGGTCGATTTTCCCGAACCCGATTGACCGATGATGGCGACAAATTCCCCAGGCCATACGTTCAAAGAAATGTCGTCTAAGGCGCGGATCTCGCCTTCGCCGCTGGCGTAACAGCGGCTGATGTGTTTTAGGGTGAGTAGCGGCGGCGGGTTAGTCGGGTCTGTGAGCATCATTTGGTGGCCTGCGGCCTCAATGAGCCACCCTGGTTTTTGCCGCCCTCTTGTAGGGGGTTGATGACTAATTTCGCACCCGCTCCTAGGCCGTCACGGATTTGGGCAACACGCCGGGTTTTCAGGCCGATACGGATGGTTTTTTCTACGCTTGTTTGACCTATCCGTTCTTTAACCCGAAAGGCCATGCCGTCGGCATTGTCTTCGGCCGGCACCCTGGCACCTAAGGCCGTGAGCGGTACTAGCGGCACTTGCCGGGCTTGTCCTAAGACAAAAAACAGTTGTGCGGTCATGCTGGTCATGAGTTGCCGGTCTTGGTTGTTGACATCAATCAGCACATGGTACAGGACGACGTTGTTGATGATTTCAGGAGTGGGCAGGATTTGCCGGACGCTGGCCTGCCAGCGGCGCTCGCCTGAGCCTAAGGTAGTAAAGTACACCGGCATCCCCACGTTCAAGCGCATGATGTCGGCCTCGGCGACTTGAGCGCGGACGGTCATGGTGTCCAGCCTTGCTAATTGCAGAATGGTCGGGGTTTGTTGATTGGCGTTCAAGGTTTGGCCCTCGCGGGCTTTTTGGTCGACCATGGTGCTGGCGATGGGTGCGTAAATTTTGGTGAAATCTAAGTTGGCTCTATCCCCGTTTAAGGCCGATTGTATTTGTGCGGTTTGCGCTTTGATGGACGCTTCGGCGGCTATCGAACTCTTTAGGTTGTACTCGCTGTTTTGCAGGTCTTGGAGACTGACGCTGTCAGTTTGAATCAATTCCACATTGCGCTCGTACTGCTGGCGGGCGAATTTCGTTTGAGCTTGTTGGCCGGCTAGTTGTGCTTGTAAGTTTTTGATGTTCGCTTGACCGGCTTCAACACGGGCTTGGTAAATCCTCGGGTCTATCTGTGCTAGGAGTTGCCCGGCCTGGACGTTATCGCCAATCTGGACATAAATTTTTTGCAATTGTCCGGTTACTTGGGCACCGATATCGACGAATTCCTTGGCTTCTAATTTGCCCTGCGCGGAGACGACTTCTTCAATGTCGCCTAGAGTCACTGTTACAGTTTCGCTGTCAGCGGCGGTTCCGGGTGGTCTAGGCGCAAACCAGAGCAGAGCACCGGCTAAAGCACTGAAGGCCAAAAAAACCACGAAGTTGCGGTAGCGGGGTGTCATGTGGCCCTAGCTTAGGTGACAGGGGGTAGCGGGCATAGGCGTTTTCTGTAAGGGGGGTAAAGCAGGCAGGTACTAAAGACGTGAATTGACAGGAAAAGTTTTCGGCAGGACGACTTGGGCTTGCCAATTCATTCCGGGCAAGTGTTTTTTGCAGTGCACGCCGGGGGTGCACTGCGGCCTGTTTTTGGCTGCGCGGAACGTGCCGTTTAAGCCGGAGACGCTGCTGCCCTCAGGCCCGGTCATTGGCATCTGCTGACCCGGCCGATTGAGTAAAGCCTAAACGTATGAAGCGTATCGTCTCGTAGCGTGCGGCTGTCGCAAGCCTTAAGTGATGACGTCCGGACCCATCCGGCCAGTTCGTTGTTTGATTTGGCAAAGTTGTTCAGCCAATTCGATCAGGTCTTTTAGTGCCACCTGTGCATCTTGGTCGTGTTTGTCTGCATCGGCTTCAAAGCGCTCCAAGTAAACCCGCAAGGTGGCCCCAACCGTCCCGGTACCCGATAAACGGAAAACAATGCGTGAGCCGTTTTCAAAGCCGATACGAATGCCTTGGTTTTTACTGACACTGCCGTCCACCGGGTCGGCGTAACAGAATTCATCGGCAAACCGGACGCTGTAATCGCCAAAGGTTTGCCCGGGCAAGTCGGGCAGCAGGTCGCGCAACCGCTCGATAATGGCGTCGGTGATGGCGGTATCCACGGCTTCGTAATCGTGTCGGCAATAGATGTCTCGACCGAAGGTTTGCCAATGTTCCTTGACGATTTCGGCGACCGATTGGCGTTTTTTGGCGATCAGGTTTAGCCAAAACAACACCGCCCACAACCCGTCTTTCTCACGCACATGGTCGGAACCGGTGCCAAAGCTTTCCTCCCCGCACAAGGTGATCTTGCCGGTATCCAGCAGATTGCCAAAAAATTTCCAGCCGGTTGGGGTTTCATAGCAAGGGATGCGGTAGCTTTTTGCTACCCTATCGACCGCTTGGCTGGTGGGCATGGAGCGGGCTACGCCGCTTAAGCCTTGGGCGTACGCTGGAATGAGGTGGGCGTTTGCGGTCAGGATGGCCAAGCTGTCGCTGGGCGTAACAAAAATATGACGGCCGGTGATCATGTTGCGGTCGCCATCGCCATCGGAAGCCGCGCCAAAAACCGGGGCATTGTCGCCGAACATGCGCTCTGCCAGCTCATGGGCGTGCGCTAGGTTGGGGTCAGGGTGGTGGCCGCCAAAATCTTCCAGCGGCTCTGCGTTAAGCACCGATTCGGCGGGGGCACCTAGCATATCGACCAAAATCCGTTTTGCGTAGGGACCGGTGATGGCGTGCATGGCGTCAAACAACAAAGTAATCTCGCCCGAGCCGATACTTTGCTTAAGCAAAGGAAAGTCAAAAATGGCTTGCATTAATTCGGCGTAATCGTGCACCGGGTCGATAACGGTGAGGGTTAAACCGTCGATTTGCTGGCTGCCAAGCTTATCCAGATCCATATCATCGAAGCGGGCAATTTTATAGCAATCAATCACTTGGCTGCGGCGGTAAAAGGCTTCGGTGTCTTTTTCAGGTGCCGGGCCACCGTTCCCGGTATTGTATTTAATGCCAAAATCTTCATCCGGGCCGCCAGGATTATGGCTGGCCGATAACACCATGCCGCCAAAAGCTTGGTATTTCCTGATGATGTGGGATGCGGCCGGGGTGGACAATAAACCGCCTTTGCCTATAATGAGCTCGCCAAAGTCATTGGCGGCGGCCATTTTAATGATGGTTTGAATGGCCGCCCGGTTAAAATAACGGCCATCACCGCCGATCACCAAAGCTTTTCCAGAAAAGCCTTGCAAGCTGTCAAAAATCGACTGCACAAAATTCTCAAGATAACCGGTCTGTTGAAAGGTCTTGACTTTTTTGCGAAGCCCTGAGGTGCCTGGGTTTTGGTCGGGGTAGGGGATGGTGGTGATGGTGTCAATTTGCATGCTTCATCCTGTGCGCCAAGTGGTTTAAAAACCGCTAAACTACACCAAATTTCTTTTTCAGAGTAGCGCTATATGTTCCGAATTTGTTTACTGCTGTGGACTTTTTTTTATGCTATTGGGGCAACCGCGAACAGCGATGTGTGGTTGTTGATTGACACCAAAGCGCGCAAAATCGAAGTAAAAAAAGGAGATCAAACAATTGAGACACTCGATAGCATTGCCATCGGTCGGGGTGGGGCCGGTTTTAAACTGCATCGTGGTGATGATATAACGCCTTATGGCAGTTATCGGATTGGCTGGGTCGGTAAAAACAGCACGTTCAAGAAATTTTTTGGCTTGACCTACCCTTCCGTGGAAGATGCAGATAAGGCACTTAGACGAGGCGTTATCGACCAACTGACCTATTACCGTATTGTTTCCGCGCACCAACGCAATGCAACACCGCCGCAAAACACCCCGCTGGGTGGCCAAATTGGCATACACGGGCTAGGCAGGGCGGACCCTAGGGTTCACCAAGCCTTTGATTGGACGCATGGCTGTATTGCCTTGACGAACAACCAAATAGACCATTTAAGCCAAATAGTGGACACAGGCACTTTAGTCAAAATAAAATAGCATGGAAGTTTTAAAAAAAGCTGCTAGAATTCGCAACAGATGTAGATAAAAAGTTCCAATAACTCTCAATTTAGGAAATTGTCATGAAAAAATTAGTTAAATTGTCAATCGTTGTTCTGGTTGCCGGTTTGGTCGTGGGCTGCGCCAGCAGCACCGAGATCGACAACCTGCAATCCCAAATCGATGGCCTGAAAACTTCTGTAGCGCAAGCATCTTCTGATGCCGCCAGCGCACAAAGTGCCGCTAACGATGCCGCTTCACGCGCCGCCGCTGCTGAAGCCGCTGCTAACCGTGCCGCCCAATATGCTCAAGACACCAGCAGCAAATTGGACAGCATGTTTAAAAAATCCATGATGAAGTAATTCATCCTGCGCTTTATCGGTAGAAAAAGCCCGGTAAAACCGGGCTTTTTTTTTGCCCGAAGAAACGGGTTGCTGTTATGGCAACGGTGTACTTGCTAAGACCTTAGCGTTACCATGTGGCTTCACGAACCTCTAGCCAGCACCTCCCACCCCGTCCTGCATGACCCCCCCCATCAATGAACCCTAAACGCCTAACCGAACACCTGAAGGACAAACTCATACAACAAGCTTTAGAACGCAAGCTAAAACAAACCACTGCGACCGAGTTGTCCGGCAATATCGTGCATACCAGGCCGGAGACCGCAGCTATCCCGGAAGCGTGGTACTCCTTCCAGCAACATCCGGGCTATCAGCAGTTGCAAATCATCCGTAAAGGCAGTGTGAAGCTGGGCGTAAGTAATCCTTTTTTTCGCGTCCATGACGGCATTGCCGGTGCCACCACTGTGATTGACGGGCGGCAGTACCTGAATTTTGCCAGTTACAATTACTTAGGGTTATCTGGCCATCCGCGTGTCTGCGAGGCGGCAAAAAATACCATCGACCAGTACGGCACGTCCGTATCCGCTAGTCGTTTGGTTTCAGGAGAACGGGCCATCCATAGACAACTGGAATCGGCTATCGCCGATTTGTATGGCGTTGACGCCGCCGTAGTGCTGGTTAGCGGCCATGCCACCAATGTCACCACCATCGGTTATTTGTTTGGTGCCAACGACCTGATTTTGCATGACGAACTGATCCATAACAGCACGTTAGTCGGCGCCCACCTGTCCGGGGCGAAACGGCTGCCGTTCCCGCACAATGACTATGCCGCCTTGGACGCTATTCTTAGCCAACAACGCCCGCATTACCAGCGGGTCTTGATTGTGTTAGAAGGTCTATACAGCATGGACGGTGACTACCCAGACTTGCCTCAATTCGTAGCCATTAAAAAACAGCACAAAGCTTTTTTAATGGTCGATGAAGCCCATTCTCTGGGTGTTTTGGGTGACAATGGCCTAGGTATCCGCGAACATTTCGGCGTAGACGGCAAAGACGTAGACATTTGGATGGGTACCTTAAGCAAATCGTTGGCGGCCTGTGGTGGTTACATTGCCGGGGAATCGGCACTGATAGAGCACTTGAAATACCTAGCACCCGGCTTTTTGTACAGCGTGGGCATGCCGCCGCAAGTCGCTGCTCCCGCTTTAGAGGCACTCCGTATTTTGCTTGAAGAGCCGCAGCGCAGCCAACGCTTGAAAGCGCTGTCTGCTTATTTTCTAGCACAGGCGAAAACTGCGGGCATTGACACCGGGTTAAGTCAAGGCTACGCGATTGTAGCCGCCATCACCGGCAGTTCGTTGCGTGCAGGGCGGCTATCGCAAGCCTTATTCGAACAGGGCATCAACGTGCAACCGATCTTGTACCCGGCCGTACCCGAAAAAAGTGCGCGGCTACGGTTTTTTATTTGCTGTGACCATACCGAACAGCAAATTGACCAAACCATTGCCGCTATCAAACAAGCTATGGGATAGACAACGCACGGGTCCAGTAGCCTCTCAACAAAACCCGTTAGGGTCGATTATGAATACTTACACAGTTGAAAATACAGAAAATTTACAAAACCAGAGACTTTACATCAACCGTGACCTAAGCCTGCTGGAGTTCAACAAACGGGTTCTGGCTCAGGCTAAAAACCCCGATGTGCCGTTGCTCGAGCGGCTTAATTACCTGTGTATTTCCTGCTCCAACTTGGATGAGTTTTTTGAGGTACGGGTTGCCAGCGTTCTAGAAATGGCCGCCATAGACCCGAAAGCCGCAGGCCCTGACGGCCTTAATGCTCAAGAACAATTGGAACAAATTGCCAACCACGCCCATAAATTGGTCGCCGAGCAGTATCGGGTACTCAACCGGTTGCTGATTCCGGAACTGGAACGCGAGCATATCCGCTTTATCCGTCGTAAGGATTGGACGTCGGCGCAGCACAAATGGTTAGTGCATTACTTTAACGAAGAACTGCTGCCCATTCTTACCCCGGTGGGGCTGGATTCAGCGCATCCGTTTCCGCGTATCCTCAACAAAAGCCTTAATTTCATCATTTCTTTAACAGGAAAAGATGCTTTTGGTCGGAAAGGTGGCCGGGCTATTTTACAGGCACCAAGGTCGCTGCCACGGCTGGTAAAGTTGCCACCGGAACAAACCGAAAGCGGCCACGATGATTTTGTATTCCTGTCATCCATTATTCACGCGTTTGTTAATCAACTGTTCAACGGCATGACGGTCGTTGGCTGCCATCAATTCCGAGTCACTCGCAACAGCGATTTTTTTGTCGACGACGATGCCATCGACGACTTGTTGCTGGCCGTGCAAGGTGAATTGGCCTTACGCAATTACGGTAATGAAGTGCGCCTGGAGATTGACGCTGCTTGCCCGGATGAAACCATTGACTTCTTGCTCGACCATTTCCAACTGACGAAAAACCGGCTGTTTTTGGTTGAAGGCCCTGTTAACTTGAACCGGCTAAAAGAAATCACCGGCCTGGTCAATCGTCCGGACTTGGTCTTCCCGCCTTTTAAGCCGTACACGCCACCGAAACTGGCGTCAAAACGGGACATTTTTTCTGCCATTCGGGAAAGCGATGTGCTGTTGTACCATCCTTTTGACGCGTTCTCGCCGGTCATCGACTTTCTGCGCCAAGCCGCTGCCGACCCCGATGTACACGTGATCAAACAAACGCTGTACCGCACCGGCGTGGACTCGCCTATCGTCAACGCCTTAATCAAAGCGGCCCGGGCGGGCAAAGAAGTGACCGTGGT
>DBNW01000078.1:39633-46532 GCA_002299425.1 Methylococcaceae bacterium UBA662
GCGGGCAAAGAAGTGACCGTGGTCATCGAGCTGCGCGCCCGTTTTGATGAGAAGGCCAATATTGATCTGGCCACTAAATTGCAGGAGGCTGCGGTGCATGTCGTCTATGGCGTGGTGGGCTACAAAACCCATGCCAAAATGTGTCTGGTGCTGCGGCGCGAGGGCAAAATTCTGCGCAACTATGTGCATTTAGGCACCGGCAATTACCATCCGAAAACCGCCTTGTTGTACACCGACTATGGCCTGTTTTCCTGCAACAAGGAGCTAGGCGAGGATGTCCGGCAAGTGTTCACGCAATTGACCAGCTTAGGCAAGGTGTCCAAACTCAATGCCCTACTGCAATCGCCTTTTTCCCTGCATCAAACCTTGTTGGAAAAAATAGAACGCGAACTAACGCACGCTAAAGCCGGGAAAGTTGCTAGGATCATCATACAAGTGAACGCAGTGGTTGAAGAACAACTGATTCACGCTTTGTACCGTGCCTCACAGGCAGGCGTGGAAATAAAACTGATAGTTCGGGGCATTTGCTGTTTAAGGCCAGGAATACCCGGCGTTTCCGACAACATTGAAGTGCGCGCCATCATCGGCCGGTTTTTGGAGCACGCCCGGGTCTACGTGTTTGCCAACCAAGGCGATCAAGAAGTCTTCGCCGCCAGCGCTGATTTTATGGAACGCAATATGTTTAAACGGGTTGAGGTTTGTTTTCCGATAAAAAACAAAAAGTTACAAAATAGAGTGCTGAGTAACTTAGCACTTTACCTGCGCGATAACAGCCAGGCTTGGTTGCTGCAACCGGACGGCAATTACATAAAATCCAGCCCTGCGGAAAACGAGGAAATCATAGAAGCCCAAACCCTGCTGCAAAAAGGCCTGCAAAATTAAATTCTCGGTCAGGGTTGTATTGTAAAATGCCGGTCTTTTTGTCCGGCGCGGCAACCTGTGTGCTGGCTGTCACCGTTCACCAAGCCGGCTTTTGTTGCCCGCTCGCCCAAGCACGGCAACGGCCTAATTTATTTGTTAGCAACCATTGATAATGCCAAGCAACCAGCCACAACGGAGTTTTCTTTTTTTACAAGGACCCATCACGCCTTTTTTCCAATTAGTGGCTGACGGGCTGGAACAAAAACAGCACCGCGTGTCACGCATCAATTTATGCGTCGGAGACTGGCTGTTTTGGCGGCGTCCGGGTGCCTGCAATTATCGGGGAAAATTAACCGACTGGCCGTCGTTTGTTGGCCAGCATTTAGACCGCGAACAAGTCACCGATCTGGTGTTAATCGGCGAGCAGCGCGATTACCACAAACTGGCCATAGCCGAAGCAAAAAAACGCGGTATCCAGATTGTCACCACCGATTTTGGCTACCTGCGCCCAGACTGGATCACCTTAGAATGCAACGGCATGTCGGCACAATCCTTGTTCCCCCGCGACCCGCAGACGCTGTTGGATCTGGCCAGGCATCTGACACTCCCCGACCTAAGCCCTAAATTCCGCGACAGTTTTTTTAACCAAGCCCTCTGGGATGTGACGTACCATCTGTGCACCGCAGTGCTGCACGTTGTTTACCCGTTTTACCAAACCCATCAACTGTACCACCCGGTTTTAGCGTACCTAGGTACGGGCTGGCATTTGCTGCATACCCGCTTGATGGCAAAACACACCCAAGCCGTAGTCGATTCCCTGCACAGTCAACAGACCGCGTATTTTTTATTTCCGTTACAAATGCAAAATGATTACCAAATCCGCGTTTACTCAAAATACGGCCGTTTGCAAGCCGCTATCGACGAAGTGATAGACTCGTTTGCTCAGCACGCACCCGACGACGCGGTGTTAATTGTAAAAGTCCACCCCCTAGACCCTTTTCTGGTGGATTGGAGCCGTTATTGCCAAAAACGGGCCAAAAAATGGGGTATCGCAGGCCGCGTTTTGTTTATCGATGGCGGCCCGTTAAAAACTTTATTGGAACAGGCCCGGGGTGTCATCACCATCAACAGCACGGTGGGTCTATGGACGCTGTTGGCCGGTCGCCCCTTGATTGCCTTGGGCAGTGCTATTTACAACATCAAAGGTTTGACGCATCCCGGTTCTCTGGATGCGTTCTGGCAACAACCGACACCGCCGGACCTGCTCCTGCGCGACGCTTTTGTCAAAGTGTTGGCCGCCACCATTCAACTGCGCGGCGTTTATTACCATAACATCGGCCTGACCGCCGCCGTTGCCGAAACGGTTGCAAGGCTGCACACTAACAAACTTAACCAAATCCTGTAACCCATGAACATTGTTATCACCGGTGCCAGCAGCGGCATTGGCCTTGCGCTGGCTAAAGCCTACGCTAAACCCGGAGCCTGTTTGGGGTTAATTGCCCGCAATCCGGCTAAATTAACCGAAATTGCTCAATTCTGCCGCCAGCAAGGTGCCGCAGTGGTGCCGGGAATTTTGGATGTCACCGACGTGCAGGCCCTAAAGCAATGGCTGCTGGATTTCGACCACCAACACCACGTCGATTTGTTGATTGCTAACGCGGGAGTGACCTGCATCATGCCCCAAGACGGCGGCAACGAAAGCTGGCATAACACCCAGCAAGTCCTTAACACCAACATTTACGGCGTATTCAATACGGTCTATCCGCTCATAGAACCCATGCGCCAGCGCCAACAGGGCCAAATTGCTATTATCAGCTCCTTAGCAGCCTACCGGGGCCTGCCCATTACGCCGGCTTACTGCGCCAGCAAAGCGGCCATTAAGGCTTATGGTGAAGCCTTGCACGGCTGGCTAAAGCGGGACGGGGTGCAGGTCAGCGTGGTCTGCCCAGGCTTTGTCAAATCCGATCTCAGCGACCAATTTCCAAAGCCGAAATGGTTTCTACTTTCCGCAGAAAAAGCGGCGCAAATCATTCAGCGTGGCCTAGCCCGCAGGCAAGCCGCGATCGACTTTCCGTGGCCGTTGGCCGTGGGCATGAAACTGTTGGCCATGTTACCCTCAGCAGTAGCAGAGGGAATACTGCAAGTAATGGGTTATGGCACTGCGAAGCGGCACCGTTAGGCTTTGCCAGCAAACACCGACTTTAACGCCGAGCAATAGTCGTTCAGAGCCATCAGCCGCCCGCCTTTGGCCAGAAACTCCCGCACTTGCCGGCGGCTGGGCCAGGAGTCGTAGCCGCCCCCGCCTGCTTGGGGCTGGCTGGGCATTATTTTTGGCATCTGCCGGATGGTCTCTGCCGCCAACCTAGCACCCAGCTCAAATAACCTGAACTGATGAAAAAAAACGCTGCGGCCGGCGACCACATCGAGGCTGTCTTGAGCCAGTACATCACCGCTATCAAACGCCGCCGCCACATGGTGCAGCGTCACCCCCAACGGGTGTTCCCCGGCATTTAACGCGGCAAAGACAGGGTCTACGCCCTTATAGTGCGGCAACAACGACGGATGGATATTCAAACAGGCAAATTTAGGCAAGTTAATAACAAAAGGCGATACTTTTTGGTTAAAATTTGCCAACAACAACACATCAGGTTCTAATGCCTCCAAAAATTCCCGGCCATTTTTGTCATTGATGTTTTTTGTTTTGAGCACGGGAATAGCGGTGGCCTTTTTTTTTGCAAAAATCAGGGCTGCCGCATTAAAACCATCCGTTTGTAAAAACTGACAAACTGCATACGCGAAACCCGAGCTGTTCAGCAACCGGACCACACTCCGCAAGCGCTTTTCCGAGGCACTAAAAATCCGGGTTGAATGCACCAGACCGACCAGTTCGATACCCGGTGATGGATGGATGATGTTCTGCACCAGTGCCGAGAACAGGCCCGGATAACTGCATAAAACGACGCGGAGTTTTTTTTTCGCCATTGGCTCACCTTAAAAATTATTGCCCGCCATGCACCTAACTGCCATTTACCCCGGCACCTTTGACCCCATAACCAACGGGCATATCGACATTATCGCCCGCGCTGCTAAGCTGTTCAGTAAAGTGATCGTAGCGGTCGCCGTTAGCAGTAACAAGGCGCCGCTGCTGTCGCTGTTGGAGCGGGTGGCACTGGTCAAGGCCGTGATCCCGGACTTTAGCCATGTTGAAGTCATCGGCTTTGACAATTTATTGGTGGATTGCGCCCGCGAGTACGGTGCTCATGTTATCTTGCGTGGGCTTCGGGCGGTATCCGATTTTGAATACGAGTTCCAATTAGCGGGCATGAACCGGCGTCTAGCACCGCAACTGGAAACCATGTTCCTAACCCCGGCCGAACAATACGAGTTTATTTCATCCAGCATGATCCGCGAAATCGCCCGGCTCAACGGCGATGTCTCCAGTTTTGTCCCCGATGTTGTGCGCGAATCGCTTATTTCCAAATTTAGTAACAAGGAGTGAATATGGCTTTAATCATTCATGAAGCATGCATCAATTGTGATGTTTGTGAACCGGAATGCCCCAACGGGGCTATTTCTCAAGGCGAGGAAATTTATGTCATCGACCCCGCCCTGTGTACCGAATGCGTCGGCCATCATGGCACCCCGCAGTGCATGGAAGTCTGCCCGGTGGAGTGCATCGACAAAGACCCAGGCCATGTTGAAAGCAACGACAGTCTGTACCAAAAATACTTGCACCTGACCCAGCAGCCCGGTTAGACCGGTTTGTGGCTACCGGGTAGCTCCGTGTGCCTCTGCATGTCCGCTTGTTGCCTTAACCAGGCCCGCCAAACCGCCAGCAGCACCGACAAAATCACCGGTCCCAAAAACAGACCGATAATGCCAAATGCGGTCAGGCCACCAAATACCCCAAACATAACCACCAAAAAAGGCACTTGGCCGGTGCCGCTGATGACAATCGGCCGGATGATGTTATCGACAGTGCTGACCACCAGAAACCCCCACACCAACAAACCAATGCCCGACCAGAATTCGCCGGACACCACCAGCGACAGGCCGATGGGTATCCAAACCGCCATAGCCCCCACTGGCACCATTGCCAAAATGAACGTAACCATGCCAAACAGCACCGGTGCCTCCACCCCAGCCACGGCATAGCCAATGCCGGCGGTGATGCCCTGGCCCAAAGATGAGATGACAATGCCGTACACCACGGCTCGGGTGGTGTCGCCTGCCGCCTGCAAGTACACCCCCTGATATTTGCCCATGAAATGCGCCAAACCTTTATGCAGTTGTTTGCTGATGACTGAACCGTCACGGAAACAAAAAAATACCGTCACTAAAACAAAAATCAACTGTATGACATTGCGTCCCACGCCGCCTAAAATCTGGCCTAACTGGGTAAACCAAAGCCTGGCCAAATCCACTACCTGCATCCTCAAGTTATCGCGGTCTTCGATCATGTGGTCTAGCCACTCTTGCAATTGGTTTCCCAGCCAAGGGATATCTTTGACAAAATCGGGCAATTGGTAAGGGCCTTGGGCCACTATTTGCAAAATAGCCTGGTAAGCGTATTTTGTCTCATTTTGCAGCATGGCCAGCAACCAAAACACAATGAGCATAATGAGCGCGGCAATCACCGCCGTCATCGTCGCTGCGCTGAGTGTTGCCCTGCCGTTAGTTTTTCGCTTTAACCAGCAATAAGGCGGCCACATGACGTAAGCGATAATGACCGCCCAGGCCAAAGTCAGAAAAAAATCCTGCATCACTAAATAGCTTAGGTACAACAACAGAGCTAAGAAAATGAAAGGGATCAGGGCTTGGAGCGGAGAGCCTATCAGGTATTTGTTCATGGTTTCATCTAGGGTATTAAAGAGTAACGGTTAAAAGCCTGTTTGCTTACCGTTAAGCAAACGAATAAGCATCCGCAGCGGTTTTTTATTAAGATAGCACAGCCCTAGCGACAAACAGCGGCTCGAAACCGTAACCATTCTACAGCTCACACCTAGAACCCTGTCTTAATCCGACCAGACCCCCCCTGCAAATGAGCTCCATTGACCCGCTGCGTTGGCTCCGAAAACCTGTTTTGTTGCCCATTCAGGCTCTACTCCTGTTGCTGTTCGGTTGCGCCAACAACCCAAGCCACGGTCGCCAGAACAGCATCAATGCCATCGAGCACATTATCGTCATTTACGCCGAAAACCGCAGCTTTGACCACCTCTACGGCCTGTTTCCAGGGGCCAACGGCATTGCCCAAGCCGCCCCGGAGCACGCCATCCAAATCGACCACGACGGCCAGCCGTTTGCCACACTGCCGCCGATTTGGGCCAGCCAGGATGGCCAGTTCCCGGCTATTTTGGCAACATTGCCCAACCAACCGTTCCGCATCGACCAGCCCCCCATCAGCATTCCACTATCCCAGCCAACCCGCGATTTGGTGCATCGTTTTTACCAAAACAAGGAACAAATCAACGGCGGCAAAAACAACCGTTACGCAGCTCTCTCCGACGCCGGTGGGCTGGTGATGGGCCATTACGACGGCTCCAAGCTACCCATGTGGCACTGGGCCAAAGCGTATGTGCTGGCGGACCATTTTTTCATGGCTGCTTACGGCGGCTCTTTTCTCAACCATCACTGGTTGGTGTGCGCCTGTACGCCCCGTTTTGCCGATGCCCCGGCGGCTTTGCGGGCAACGCTGGACGAACGCGGCCTGCTCAAACGCAAGCCGGAATCCCCTGCCTCCGCCCGGCAAGGCCCGCCGCAATTTTTTGACGGCGCAGTGACCCCGGACGGCTATGCGGTCAACACCGTGCAACCGCCTTACCAGCCCTCCGGCTTACCGCCAGCGGCCGGCGGCGACCGGCGTTTTGCCGACCCGAACCGGCAGCCGCTGCCGCCGCAGACCGCCAAAACCATCGGCGATACCTTGTCCGACAAAGGCATTTCCTGGGCCTGGTACGCCGACGGTTGGGATGCAGCCAGCCAGGACGGCACACAGCCCGCCGAACGCAAGCGGAGCATCATTTACCACCACGGCAACG
>DBNW01000085.1 GCA_002299425.1 Methylococcaceae bacterium UBA662
CCTATCCATTGCCGGTCGTTGTCTTCCATTTCCTTGAAGCGGTTGCGGATGCGCTCCAGTTCCTGGTTGCAATAGGTGATGAAGCCGGCCGCGTAGAACACGCTGTTTTTCAGGTAGTCTTGCAGGGCTTCTAGGTCGCCGTAGATTTCTTCCACTACGCCTTCAAAATTGCCCGGTTCTTGGGCTTTTTCCGGTTCTTCCAGATTTTTTTTGACAACCTCGACGGCGACGCTGGCCAATTCTTGCGCCAGCGTCTTGCCAGCGGTGCTTTTCGCGGCGGTGCGCGTAGCCGGCACCGGCTTCTTGACCAAGGCCTGCCACAGGCCATAGCGCAGGTAATGCGTTAAGCCACCTTCATGCTTGTTACTGTCCGGGCCTTGGTAGAAAGCCTCCAGAGTCTTGATTTCGGCGGCGCGTTCAGTCAGCAGGCGCTCGCGGGCTTGCAGCGGCTTGGCGATAAAGGCCTCAACCGCAACCCGGCCAAAACGCAGGAACAGCACCTGGAAGCCGTGGCGTATGCGGGCCTGTTCGATGCCTTCGTCTAGGTGCGAATGCAGCAGGTTTTTGCGGACTTCTTCGGTATCCCAGAGCAACGCCTGGGTTTTCAGTACGATTTGGTCGATCAAAGCTTGCAAGGCTTGGGCGAGCTGGTCGGTCAGTTCGTTCTCAAATTTTTTCTGTATTTCCCGAAACAGCTCTTCGCGAATTTTGTAATTGCCCTCGCGCGGGTCGGGCATCGATAACGTGCCGCCGGCGGTGTAGATGCGTTTTAGCTCGTCCGGCTGGGCGGTGTTCAGATTGCTTAACAAAACCTCTATCTTGCTGTCGTACGCTAAGCGCAAAGCCGCCAGCTCTTGGTGTTCGGCCCCGGGTGCATCGGCTTCCTTGCGGCCCTGGATGCTTTCGGCATACCAGACATCAAAATCTTTTTTGATGCGCTGCCATTCGCGCCCCCACCATTGATTGAAATCCTTGCCCAACAAATCATCCTCCTGGAATTCAGGGTGGCCGGCATCACCGTAAATCGGCTCCAGTTTTAATACCGTTTCACTGGCGATCTGGCGCAGGTTGTACACCAGCGCGTCGCAGCGTTTTTGCAGCACGGCACTGCGTTCGTGGTCGATGTAATGGCTGACCGACTCTTTCAACAGGGTGATGCCATCGGTGATGCCAATTTTTTTCAGCTTGGCTTTGTCGTCGGCGCTTTTCGAGCGGCGCAGCGTGTCCTCGGACGGAATGCCGAATTCAACTAGGTGCGCGCGGGCGCACACTGGAATCAAGCGGCGTTCAGGCACGCCCGGCCAGTACCCTTGGTGTTTTTTGTAGGTGTCTTTAAAATCGATCAAATCATCTAAGGCATCGGCCTGAGTCAGCACCACAAACACTTTGTCAGATACTTTCAGGTTCGGGTCTTCGGCATCGACCACCAGCAGCATGTCCTTTTCCGGGCCGGTGATTGAGGGCTGTTTCATCTCCTTGGCGTAAATAATGGCGTCGCAGTTTTTTAGCCGGTCTATTGCTTGCTCGGCGTGCATTTGAATACCGGAGTTAAAGCCTGGCACATCGTGGAAAATAATGTCACGGTCGCTTCTAAGACGCACGGTTTTCAACTGCACGCGCTTGATGGCTAAGGATTGCGCCCGGTTTTTGAACACGGCGGCTTGCAGCTGTTCGCTGATTTCGCTGATGTCGATAAAAGGCTGGCTCAAGCCTTGTTTTTGGCGGGTGAATTCGTGAATGGCAGCCAAGTTGCCGGCGGTGTAGTCGTAGTCTTCTTGAGTTTCTTTTTTTTCTTTGTCGCTAAGCGTGTTGCCAGCAATGGCTTGCAAACGCTGCTGCTGCAATTGTTCGATCTCATCATCGCTGTAGTATTGAATGGATAACAGTTGGTCGTGTTCTGTGTGCGCCGACCAGATTTCCACACTGGTGAAGGTGCAACGCTCGCGCGCCGACGGCAGAATTTCCTGGCCCAGCCAGGCGTTCAACAACGCGCTCTTACCGGCTTTTTCCAAACCGATGACCGCGACCTCAAAGCGGTTAGCGCGCAGGCGCTGCAATTGCCGGTTCAGCTTCGGGTATTCATGAGCGAGCTTGTGCAAGAGCGCGGGGTCTAGGTCGTGTTCGGTTTTGTTGCCTAGCGTGATAAGCTTGTCGGCCAAAACAGAAGTGTTTTCCAAGCGGGCGAGTTGTTGCTGACAGGTTTCAAGCCAGGTGGTCATAACGGTTCCAGAATCCAATAAGGGTGGCAGACCGGCCATTTTAGCCGGTTATTTACCAAAACGCGCGGTTACTGCCGGTTGGCAGGCGGCAGACTCTCTGGCGTTTGTTGTTTCCAGAGGTGCGGGCCGGGTACTTAGACCCTTAGCCGGCTCTAGGGGCGTTGCACAATACCGGCTGGTCCGGTCAGGCAGGCCGAAGGCCAATTCCTCGCCTTCCATACCGGGTTGATCCAGCAAACGGGTCAGCCACTGTTGTGCGCTGACTTTATGGATGCTCAGCAGGGCATTCGGCCAAAGACCCAATAGCAGCAGCAAAAACGCGGGGACCGCCAAAATCGCCCACTCGCGTGGCTGCAAGTCCGTCAAATGCGACCGCGCCGGTTGGCCAAGCGGTCCCAAAAACGTACGCCGGTAGGCGCTTAGGCTGTAGGCGACCGCCAACACGGTACCCACCAGGGCAATGACTCCTAAACTCGGACGCCCTGTCAAACTGCCAAAAAGCACCAACAATTCAGCCGGAAAACCACTGCTAAACGGCAAGCCAACGCTGGCACTGGCAAACCAAAAATAACACCCGGCCAAGCAGGGCATGGCATGGGCAAGCCCGCCTAAATGGCTTTGTTCAGTACTGCCTAAGCGTTGCCGCACCATGCCGGCAAGCAAAAGCAAACAGGTGCTGGTCAGCCCTGTGTTGAATAATTGCAGCAGCGCACCTTGGATACCTTGCAGGTTTAAGGAGGCCAGTCCAATCACCGCCAAACCGGTTTGGCTAATGCTGGCAAAAGCCAGCAGCCGCCGCAAATTGCTCTGTTGCAAAGCAACCAGTGCAGCGTAAATTAAGGAGACCGCTCCCAGCATGCCCAAAGCCCAGTTGTATTCTATGGCTGCCGAGGGGGCTAGGGGAATGGCAAAACGAATAATGCCATAGCAGCCCAGATTAAGCCCCATCAACAAGGCACTCAGCGGGACGGGGGCATCCAGTGCCGCCGCCGGCAGCCAGGTATGTAAGGGGACTAACGGGGCTTTGATGGCAAAAGCAGTTAGCAGCAATAAAAACACCCAGCCCTGCAGGGACTCAGGCACGGGTGTGCCCAGAAGCTCGGGTACGCTAAAGCTCAGTTGCTCAGGGAGCAGCTTTGGCACATGCTGGGTGGCGTGGTTAATAGCCAGCAACACCGTGGCGATTAAAAGCGGCACCCCACCCGCCGTGATGAACAGCAAACATTTGCTGGCGGTGCTGCGTCGGCTCGGGCCGCCCTCCCCTAAACCCGTTAAAAAAAACACCGCCGGCAGCGACAGTTGCCAGAAGGCATAAAACAGCAACATATCCAATGCCGAATACATGCCCACGGCCATCGCCTCAAAAAACAGCAGCCCAGCCAACTGCCCCCGGTGTCCTGGGCAATGCCATGCCGACAGCACCGCTAGCAAAGTGAAAAAAGCCGTCATGGGCAAAAACAGCACCGAGATGCCATCAATGCCCAATTCTATATGGCTGTTAAGGCTGGGTATCCAGGGGTATTGCACATGCAACTGGAAGCCCCCTTGGTCGGGCTGAAACCACCAAAGGGCCGTCAAAGTAACCAACAATTCCAGGCTAGCAAAGACCAAGGCCGCTTTTTTTGCCAACCCATCAGTAGCCGCCAAGCCAGTGACCAGCGCACCCAGTAACGGCACGGCAATGCTAAGGCCGAGTGCATTCATAGTATGGCCGTGAGCGTTTTTGGGGCGGGGTAGCCAGTCAATTCAAAGCCTCATTCCCAGATTCGGCATCGTGTACGGGGTATGCTTGGCCGATGTCAGCGGTGGCAACGCCTATCAGTTTTAGCCAGGGGGTGCTGTAATAGCCGGTGACCACCAGCAACAAGCCACAACTCAGCGCGAGAACGCGCGTTCTGATGGCGGCGGTGTAGCCGGCATGAGCGGGTTGGTACGGACGCTTAGGGCGATCTATAAACACCTTGTAAAACGCCCAAACCAAGGCAAAAGCCGCCCCCACGTTGCCAATTACCAGGGTGATAGCGGTTGCCCAGCCGTATTCATCAAGCACCCCCTGCAATAAAAGATGGGCACTGCCAAAACCTGGGGTTCCAGGCAAAACCAGGGTGCTAAGGGCCGCCACCAAGAACAGCAAAGCCAGACTGTTATGGCGGCTAAACAAGCCGCCTAAGCGGGGAATGAGCGCGGTGCGAGTGCGCTCGTAGACCAGGCCGACACTGAGAAACAAGGCAGCGATGGCTAGGCCGCCCGTCAAGGCCAGCAACAAGCTGCCTTGCAGTCCGTAATCGTTGAAACAAAAAACCCCAACTACCAACAACCCGGTTTGGCTGATGGCGGCAAATGCTAACAGGCGGCGGAGGTTGATTTGCAGCAATGCCAACAGGGCCCCGTAACAGACGCTGGCCAACCCTAAAGCCAAGACAAAGCCGCCCCATTGTTCGGCCACTCCTGGCAACAAAGGCATGATAAAACGCACCACGGCATACAAACCCAGTTTTAGACCGACCAGAAAAACCGGCGCACTGGCGGTCGCACCGTGCTCTGCCAGCAAGGGCAACCAACCGTGAAATGGGAATAAGGCCATACGAATGGCGAAACCGAACAACAGCAAAATAAACACCAGGGTCTCATCGTGCAGATAAGCGATGTTTTCCTTTAAAACCAGCCAGTCAAAAGTCAAATTATGGTCAGAACCCACCAAGCCAAAGGCTAGGAACAAAAATCCCGCCAAGGTCATCAACAGGCCGCTACCCCAGTACTGCAAAAACAACGTGGCCACCCAGCGGCGCATCCGACCGGTACCTGCGTCCACCGAAAGCAGCACGACAGGGATGAGTTCGAGCAGGCTCCACAACCAAAATTGCATCAGATTCATGGCCGTGAACGCACCGATTAGCACGGTTTCGTAGGCCAAGACACAGGCAATAACCCGTTTGTCGGTGGCAAACCGGGTCAGTGTCGTGTAGAGCAAAACTATAACTGTCAGCAGCGTGGTCAGCGGTACGAACAAAATGTTCAAGCCGTCTACCCCGACGCTGTAGCTCATTCCAAAAAAACTTAATTGCTCATGCAGTTGCACGCCGTTTTCAGTGCTTTTAAACAGCTCAAGCAAATACCAAGCCAAGGCTACGTTCAGCACCGCCCCGGCAAAGGCAATACGCAAGGCAGTCGCCGGGGAACGCACGGCAATAATGGCCATTGTGGTCAACAAAGGCACCCCCATTAACGCCGACACTAACGGAAACCCTGCACTTATTGGCTGCATAGTGATCAAAACGCCATTAAAAAAGTCAGGCCAATAAACAACGCCAAATAGCGCGGCCTTAAGATGATGCGTTCCAGCTTATTGGCTAGCCGCCCGAAGCCCCGCCCACGGTGGCTAGATCGGCCTAAGCCCTGCCATAGCAGACGGTTTTCCAGCCACAGAAAGCGTGCCGCCGTCCACACCGTCATATGGCCCAGCAACCCAGCGTCCTTGGCAAGCGGCGGTTGCAAGTGGCTCTCACGGTAAGCGAGCGGTTGCCAATGGTCAAGGCTTAGGGTCGGCATCCCTAGCAGGCGATCGAGTAGCTGAATATCAAAGTAGCTTAGATCTCGGGCCAGGCTGCGAACCGGTTTCAAAAGTGTCCAATCGGTGAATTGCTCCAGCCAAAACCGCTGTAATGCCGCTACAAACAACCAGTTAGGGACTTGTCTTGAGTCATCGACGTCTGCGGAACAAGCCCTAGACCCTTCAGAAAGCGATAAAAATTGCCAACAACGAACAATCGCATGAGCACACAGGTACCATTTTATTAGCGACCAAAAACCCAGACCGCAGGCTAAAAACATCAAACCAATTTGCCCGGAACTGGCATAAACCAAGGCTGTCTTGGGGTCTGCTTGGCTTAGACGTACCAGATGACTGTAAACCGCTGTGGCCAACCCCGTCAGCACCAGCAGCGCTGAAGCGAACAGTGATTGGGCAAACACCGGTTGCAACAGACACAGCAAAAACACCCCCGCATGCCCCATAACCGCGCCATACACCATGGCAGCGGTCGGCGCAGGGCCATCTAAAGCCCGGGCCGACCAGGCGGTGAAGGGCAATTGCGCCGATTTAACTGCCGCAGCCAAGGCAAAGCAAAGACCGATGCCGGTCGCCTGACCTACGCTCAACTCGGTGGCCATAGCCTGCAAAACCGGCCAGTTGACCTGCCCCAGCCAAACCCAGCCCAGACTGATGCCGGCGATGAAACCGGCATCGCCCATGCGGTTGACCAGTAATAGCCGCAGGGCATGGGCGGTGGCGCTCGGGCGCTGGTCGGCGTGATTCAGCAAACCGTACGCACACCACCCTGTAGCCACCCAAGCAATGAAAGTGCCAACCGTGCTGGAAAACAACAACAGGGCCAAAAACGCCGAGCAAAACAGGCTATAACGAAAAAAAAACCGGTGATACCCGGCATTATCCGGCAATAAACCGGTGGCGTTGTGGCCCAAAACAGCCAAAAGCAGGGCGAATACAGTTGTCTGGGCGACTTGAAAACCAGACGTGCTAAAACTGACATGAATGTCCAAGGTATCACAGGTCAGCCACTGGCCGATGCTGAACTGGCCTTGGTTTTTGCCGAAAAGATCGCCAACCAGCAAAGCTAACACCATTAGAAATGACAAGGTAGTCGACCACACCGCCAAATCCGCAGTGACAAGCCTGCCTTTGTCGCCGCCCAACACGCCAAGCACCCCTCCAAGGCCGATGGCAGCCGCAGCCAATACGGGTAACAGCGGGACTAACAATACTAATGCGTCCATCGGACCATTCACCAGGCAAAAAACCGCCAAATTTTACGGCAAGTTGCTCTCTCATGCTGTAAAAACTTCTCGCACGGCCGACCCTCACCCCAAGCCCAGCGTACTTAAGCAAGTCTGCAAACAGGCCAAGGGTATTTTTGTCCAAAAAAAGATATTGTTATACGTTTATATCATTTAAATAGAACTTAAGGCATCGCTTAAGCTATGCTTTAAGCAGGGCTGGACAGCCCGAGCAACAGCCAGGCTGTATCCCGTTATCAAACCCGTTTTCTCAAGGAACACGCCATGAACATAATAAACCTAGCAAAAATCGCACTGTGGGCCGCCGCCCTATCGGCCAGCGTGCCGGTGCTGGCCGATAGGGCGTTGCTCAACGTCTCCTACGACCCCAC
>DBNW01000008.1 GCA_002299425.1 Methylococcaceae bacterium UBA662
GCCCCGCATATCGAAGGCCAAACAGTCCAAACCGTGTTGCTCCGCGATGGCCGTTTACGCTGGCCTGTTTTACCCGATTTGCCAAAAATTTTAGCAGGCCGACGCATACAAACGGTCGCAAGGCGCGGCAAGTATCTCCTGTTGGATACGGGTGACGGCACCTTATTGGTGCACCTAGGAATGTCAGGCAGTTTAAGGCTGGTTGTTAGCGCAGCACCGGTCGGCAAGCACGACCATATGGATATCGTTTTTGGCCACAACACGGTGCTGCGTTTTCATGATCCACGGCGCTTTGGCGCGGTTTTGTGGGTGCAAGGCCCTGTAACCGAGCATCCCTTGTTAAAACACCTAGGCCCTGAGCCGTTAGCGGACGGTTTCGACGGCAAAACGCTTCATGCTCTTGCGAAAGGGCGCAAAATGGCGGTCAAGTCCTTCATCATGGACAGCCGTGTTGTGGTCGGAGTTGGCAACATTTACGCCAACGAAGCGTTGTTTAGGGCGGGCATCCTGCCGTCACGGGCGGTCGGAAAAATAGCCTTGACCCGCTACCAGCGGCTAGCAGCGTCTATCCGCGAGGTGTTGCAACAGGCGATTGATCGGGGCGGTACAACCCTGCGCGATTTTGTCAATGCGAGCGGTCAGCCGGGTTATTTTCAGCAACAGCTAAGCGTTTACGGACGCACGGGGCTGCCTTGTGTGCACTGTGGACAGGCTTTGACGGAAATTCGTTTGGGTAACCGCAGTACGGTGTTTTGCCGTGCTTGTCAGCGTTAACTGCGTTAGGATGGCGGTTTTTAATCCGTTATCTGAAAACCGCCGTGCAAAAAACTACCCCCCATTATCGGGTCGGCATCGACCTAGGCACTACCCATACCGCCGTCGCCTATTGCCGAGTGAGTGACCCGGCTGCGCTAATTGAGCTGTTCCCGCTGCAACAATTGGTCGCACCTGGACAAGTGCTGGAGCGCGCATTGCTGCCATCGGTGCGCTACCATCCGGCGGCAGGGGAATTGTCTGCGGACGACATTAGCTTCTCGCCATCCGGCGACAGTGCGGTGCTGGGCGAGGCGGCGCGGGTGCTGGGAGCGAAGACTAAAGGCCGCTTGGTGACCAGCGCTAAAAGCTGGCTGTCGCACCCCTCGGTAGACCACACGGCCGACATCCTGCCCTGGGGTAGCAGCGATGCGGTCGCTAAGGTGTCGCCGATTGCGGCCAGTGCCAGTTACTTGCAGCATATTCGTGGCGTCTGGCGGCATCGATTCCCGGATGCGCCGCTGGAAAACCAAGACATCGTTATCACCGTACCGGCTTCTTTCGACGAAGCCGCCCGCTCGTTGACCTTAGCGGCGGCTCAACAAGCCGGGTTGCCAACGGTGCGTTTGCTGGAGGAACCGCAGGCCGTGTGTTACGACTGGCTGCGGCGTCATGCTGGGCAATTGCAGGAAGCCTTGGCCAAGGTGCGCTTGCTGTTGGTACTGGATGTCGGCGGCGGCACCACCGACTTGACCTTAATTAAAGTCGAGCACGGCTTGGGTGAGCCGAAATTGACCCGGATCGGGGTCGGTGATCATTTAATGCTGGGCGGTGACAACATCGACTTGGCCTTGGCGCGGCTGGCTGAAAGCCGCATTGCCGGGCAAGGCCAGCGTTTGTCCGCTGCCGATTTATCGCAACTGCTTGAGCAATGCCGGATTGCCAAAGAGCGTTTGCTGGCCGAGGATGCGCCGGAGCAGGTTAGCGTGACCCTATTGGGCGGCGGTGTGGGTTTGATAAGCGGTACCCGCTCAACGGTGTTAAGCCGTGACGAAGTACGCCAAATAAGCTTGGACGGTTTCTTTCCGTTGTCCGGCCTTATTGAACTGCCCGATAAAAAACGCAGCGGCGTGGTCGAATTTGGCTTGCCTTATGCCGCCGATCCGGCCATCAGCAAGCATATCGCCGCGTTTTTGCAGCAGCATCACGCGGCCGCCAAAGACGCTTTGCGGGATGGCAGCAGCGTCCCCGATGCGTTGCTGCTGAACGGCGGCGTGTTCCGCAGTCAACCAATCACCGAACGGGCGTTGGCCTTGCTGGCTGCATGGCGCGGCCAGCCGCTGGTGCAACTGGAAAACCACCATCCTGAACTGGCGGTGGCGTTTGGCGCAGTCAGTTACGCACTGGCGCGGCAAGACAAAAAACTTAAAATTGGCGGCGGCGCAGCGCGCAGTTATTTCCTGCTGATCGATACCGAAACAAGCACCCAGCAAGGCGTTTGCCTATTGCCGCAGGGCAGCGAGGAAAACAAAGAAATCATCCTGGCCGACCGTCAGTTCGCCCTGCGTTTAGGGGTTGCGGTGCGCTTTCATTTGGCCTCCATCAGCGGCGGTGATTACCACGCAGGCGATGTTGTCGATATCACCGATGCCTTTCATTCCTTGCCGCCGTTGGTGCTGGCTTTGGGTGAGGGCGGCAACGAAGCGGAGATCACCGTCCGTTTATCGGTGATGCAAACTGAAATGGGTATCTTAAAAATTCAATGCGTGGCGGTGAAAGAGGCAAGCCTGCGCTTTGATGTCGAATTTCAAATCCGCAAAAAAGGTGTCTCCATCGCGCAGGCCACCGATACCTACTTGCCCGCCAATAGGCCCTTGCTGCACGAAAAAATTCGGGCTGTATTCGGTGCCAAATCCAAGCAAATCGACCCGAATGCGGTCAAAGTTTTGCGCGCTGATTTGGAAAAAGCGTTGCTTATCCCCTGCTCTGAATGGCCGCTGCCGGTGTTGCGCGAGCTGTTCACCAGCCTGCTCGATGGCGGTAAATACCAGCGTCGCAGCGAACACCACGAACGGGTCTGGTTAAGTTTGGTGGGCTTTTGCCTGCGTCCGGGGTTTGGTTATCCGCTGGATGAGTGGCGGGTGGCGCAAATCTGGAAAAACTACCCGCAAGGCATTCAATACGTCAACGAAACCCGCAACTGGAGCGAATGGTGGACGTTATGGCGGCGTTTGGCCGGCGGCTTGAACAGCGTGGCGCAGGAAAAACTCTTGGCCGACATCGCCAAATACCTGAATCCTTCGGCGGCAAGGCAAGCTGGGGTTAGCAAACAAAGCAAGGCTCGTGGCTACGACGACATGGTGCGTTTGGCGGCGGTGTTGGAGCGGTTGCCGGTGGCGAAAAAAATTCAATTGGGCACCTGGTTGCTAAAGCGCCTGGAAAAACCCGCCGAACCGGAACAAACCTGGTGGGCGGCCGGCCGGGTCGGAGCTAGGGTGCCGTTTTACGGTTCCATCCACAATGGGGTGCCGGTGGAGACGGTTAGCATTTGGTTGGAGCACGTGTTAACCGAAGATTGGAAAAAAAAGCCCACAGCCGGTTTCGCCGCGACTTTGATGGCGCGGATGAGCGGCGACCGCACCCGCGATATCGACGACAGCCTGCGTAGCCGGGTTCTGGACAAACTCAAGCAAAGCAAAACCCCGCAAAGTTGGCAGGACATGGTGGCAGACATGCGTGAACTGAATGCCAAAGATCAACAGCAGGTTTTAGGTGAGGCTTTGCCACCGGGCCTAACGCTCATAAAAGCAAACGCAGGGGAGGGCGGTGTCGATTAATTTTAATGCCGTCTTGTCAGGGCTTATATTGTTGAACAGGTGCATATTACCGATACTGCTTTCTGTGGCATCAAAACATTCCCTAACAGTAATATTATTTCGTGAAAGTTAATCCACCCTATAAAATAGTACTTATCGGTAATAATTGCGGGCATTAACATGGATTCGGAAAATAAAATACCTTACGGGAAGGTTTCAACGGCGGAAGAATTGGGGGCACTGATACGTCTTCATCGTAAAAGCCAACAGGTACGCATCAACGATGTGTCTGCAATTGCCATGCTGGGGGAACGCTTTATCGGCGAATGTGAGCGTGGCAAAGCCACTTGCCAAATCGGCAAAATATTCCAATTATTGGCCTGCCTTGGACTGGAAATTCGGGTAGTACCCAGGGGCAACAAGTAATGGATGATGAATTGAATGTCTGGTTTGAAGATCAACTAATCGGTTATCTGTGGCGGAATGCCAGCCATGTTATGGCATTCCGCTATGCAGAAGAATGGCTTGCCAGCGGTTTCCCGTTATCCATCAGCTTGCCATTGCAACATGAAGCCTTTTCAGCACAAACAGTCATTGCCCATCGTTTTTTTGCCCATTTATTGCCGGAAGGGCTGGCGAGGGAACGGCTTTGTCATCGCTTTCGCTGCCCCAACACGGATTTTGATTTATTAAAAACCATTGGGGGTGAATGCGCCGGGGCGATTTCAATCCTGCCCGTTACGGAAGAACCTGATCTTAACCAACGCTATGAAAAGCTCAGTGCGGAAGCATTGGCAAGGCTGATTTCAACACGCGGTGCTTCACTTACCAATGATGATAAATCGCGCTTGTCGTTGGCGGGTGCACAAGACAAAATCACCGTGTACCTAAAGGATAAAGACATTTATTTACCCCTCAAACAATCGCCTTCAACGCATATCTTAAAATTCGAAGTCAGCGATTTTAAAAATGTACCGCTTTATGAAGTCTATACCACCGGGCTTGCAAAAGCCGCCGGACTGAATGTGATTGATATGAAATGGGGTTGTTTGGGGGAGGCCAGCTATACGTTGTCAACGCGTTATGACCGGTTGCTAGGCGATAACATATCCCGCATACACCAAGAAGATTTTTGCCAAGCGTTAGGCTTGCAAGAAAAATATCAACGCAATGAAACGCCTTCCTTCGCCCAATGTTATCGATTGCTAATCCAGCACTCAAACAACCCGACAATTGATTGTGAACAGTTGTTACGCTGGCAAATTTTTAACCTCATTGCCGGTAATTCGGATGCCCATATCAAAAACATCTCACTGTTATATTCAGCGGACGGGACCAGATTGGCGCCTTTTTATGATTTAGTCTGCACCAGGGCGATAAAACATTTGGACAGTACCCTTGCATTAAGCATCGGCCAGCAAAAGAACCCTGATAATGTCTTGGTAACCGACTGGTACGAGTTAGCCAAACAATGCCAGATTAGACCCAAGCGTATGCTCAGCCTTGTTGACGATATGCTGAATAAAATCAATGAACAGAAAGCCAGCGTTAGCGGCTCACTGGTGACGAAGTATGGCGAGTTACCCGCTTTGCAACGGGTTGATCAGGTGATTAATAAACAATTAAAACGGCTTTCAATGTCAATAGTGAATTGATTGTATTAGTTTCGACGTAATCTGACACATCGACTTGAAAAGATGAGCGTTACCGGTTTTGATAGGGGTGTCGAATCCTAAACCAAAACACAAATAGGCACCCCCCCCCATGATCCATACCAACAATCCCATTATCAAAAACAAAGCAGGGCTGTTACATCTGGCCTAAGAACTGCAAAATGTTTCGAAAGCCTGCAAGGTGATGGGCGTTCGCGTGATACGTTCTAGCGTTATCAAGAACGGGTGGCCGACCCTGCCGCACCCCTTCGGGCTGTTCCCAGCAAAAACTCCGGTACTCGGCGCGGCAAACGGGGTTTTTCGCGTTACGGCACAACATCAGTTGGTTAATTTTATCAACCTATCGGGGGTCTGTTTTTGTTAAACCACCACAATTGCCCTATTTGTCGAACACAAACACTTTGCTGGCGGCGAAACGTGGGTAGGAATAAGCCAAACGGGCTTCGCGCTCAAGTGTCCAGTCAATCATCAGGATTCGCCTTGTAAATGGCTGTAGGGCGGCAAGGTTTGTAAACGGCTGTCTTCCAACGGTTTGCCGACGGTGAAATGGTACAGGCTTTGCCAAGCATTATCGGTAATACCTAAAATTTCATGGACGCTGTCATCAAAATAACAGCCGATACCCGTGCCACGCACGCCCGCTGCTTCCGCCTCCAGATACAGCACTTGCCCGATGATCCCGCATTCCCAAAATAGCCGCCGATAGTGCCACGGCGCGGCTTGCACGGTGGCACTGAATTCGGCGACCATGCCCAAGCTGAAGGCGCTGTCGCTGGCGATGGGTTGATGGCAGGATACGGTTTTGGCGATTTGTTTAAAATTACCGGAATGCAACTGATAAAACGGCAGCGCATCGTGCTGTTTTTGCCAAGCAAACGCGCTTGCCGTTGCTGACTGCAAAGCCGCCAAACTAGTCGCATCCCTAAGCAACACATACAAGCCCGGCGTTAAACCGGCCACCCGATGCACAAACACAAACAAATGTACTTTGGGCAAAGTTTGCCAACAACCGAAAGCAGGCGCATCCGGCATGACCGCGCTGAGCATCCGGAAAAAATCCGCAGCGGCCAGGTCGGGCATGTTGCCGTCGAATTGTTGCGCGCTCCGGCGTTGGCGGATGATTTGGCTGGCGGTTTTAGCACAAGCAGTAGGTAAGGGCGGTCGCATCTCAACTTGCCAAGGGTTTTCTTGCGTTTGCGGTTTGTGCGCGGCTGCGGCGGCTTCATCAATAACAGGCCAATGATGTAAATGGTAGGCTTTCAAACTTTCCGCCTTGCCGGCCCATGACGCTGTAGCAGACAGGGCTAATAAGGGTTGATAGCTAACCGCCGCTTGTTCGCTAATTTGCATACGGCATAACACATCGGGCGATTCTTGCTCGTTGTGCTTGAAATCCCCGTGTCTGTCCAAACCCAGCAGGGTGGCGAGGTCGGCATCAGCGGCTGCCAACAAAATATCAATAGACCAGCCCAAACAAGCCGCCGCATAACGCAGTGCCGCCAAGGCATGACCGATGTCGTGCTGGCAATAGCGGAACGCGCGTTCGCCGTACTTCCACGCTTCCCGCCAATGTACTGACGATAAGCCGATGAACACGGCGGATTCGGCAGCGGTGTCTGTAAATTGCGCACGTTGTTCCAGCAGGTGGTCATGGCTTAAATAATGGTAAACGCCAGCGGGGACAAGGTAGTTATCAGTGGCTATCAGATAGGCTTCGGTTGGGTGCAAGTTGCCGCTGGAGGGATTGCAGCGCAACGCCCAACGGCTGGGGCCGTATTGTTTCCATGCCGACAAACCGAAAGCCAATTCTAACAATAGGCCAATGCTGGTTAAGGATAACGCTTGCGCGGGGATGTTTTGTGGCTGGTCAAGATCAGCAAAGCGTACCGGCAAATTTTGTCCGGGTGCGGGCAATGGCACAGGCGGGCAACCGGGAAATCGCCGGAATGGGTCGGGTTGATCTTCCCAATCGATGGTTTCCGGGCCTTTGGCGTAGCGTTGCAGGCTGTGCTTGGTGCGTTGATGGTAATTTAATAGCGTTGTGGATTGTGGGTTCATGATTGTGCCAGAGGAGTTTTTTAGGATTCGGTAGGTTGGGTTAGGCGACAGCCGTAACCTAACATGTGCCGCTAAATTCTGATTTTTGTACTGTTCCGTGTCAAACGCCCGCTGCTGCTTTCTGTTTTTTTTTCAAGGGGATAACGGCTTTTGCCCCATCGTTTTCAATCTTGCTTAGCACTTCATCCGCATCATAGGCCTTGTCTGCCAACACGGCACCTGCACAAATGTCCTCCAACAAACTGACCGCCTGTGTGACATCATGCGTTTGGCCACCGGTCAGGCACCATTTGGCCAGTTGCCCGAGCCCTTCAACGTTCGCCGAAAACATTTTGCCAAACTCCGGCATCTGACCACCGCGAAAACCGCTTATAAACACTGTTCCAATCTCCAACCTGCTCAATGTCACTGACTTCGGCGGCTACCGCCTGTCTGCGCGCAACCAACTTCAAGGCACGGTGTCCGGCATCCAAAAAGGCGCGGTCAACACGGAAGTAGCCATTGCCCTGCCAGGCGGCGATACCCTCACCGCGACCGTGACCTGCGACAGCATCGAAAATTTAGGTTTGGTCGAAGGCGGCACCGCAACAGCGGTGTTTAAGGCCGGCTCGGTGATCCTCGGTGTTGCCGCCTAAGGTTGCGCCTAGACCACCGTAGCTGTCGGCATGGTTTTGTCAGTTTTTGTGATCTTTGACCATCGACGGGCGGGTGCTTCAGCCGGCTAATACGCTGTCAAATTGCTGCATGAACCAGGAAACGGCTTGGCGGTGGCAGATTTGTACCGGCAGCGATAAATTCTCAAGCGTCAAACCGCGCCCTGCAAGCGATTCTTGCTCGACGTAGACGGCGCTGACGCCATACAGGGCGAGGGCTTGAAACAGAGCACTGGTGTCTTTTACGCCCGCCGTAACCTGCTGGTTTTTTTTTAATTGGAACACGCCATCGTCTAAAAATAGCAGCGTGACTTCTTGGTCGAAGGCGGCAGCGGTCAAGATAAAATCCAGCATTTCTTGACAATAAGCACCCTGGTGCGGCGGTTTGGCTAAAACGAATAGCATGCGTTTGGTCATGGCCTTACCCGAATACCAAGACACGGTCGGCGGCAATAACAGCTTCCAGCCATTGCCCTAGGCCGCCGATGCGAAAGCCCGCCGCCACGTCGCTGGTGGCTTTGCCTTGCCGCAGGGCTTCGTTTTCGTGCAGCAGGCCGCGCCGTTGCGCCGCCGAAATGCACACCAGCAAATCTAAGGTATTGTCTTGGGCTAACTGGCTCCAGAGTTGGGTCAAATGGGTTTCGTCATCGGGAGGGTGGTTGGTTTTGAGTGCATGGTAAATGCCTTCATGGTAGAAAAATACCCGTAAAATATGATGCCCCTCGGCGAGCGCAGCGCAGGCAAATTGGTAAGCCGTGGCACCGGCGTTGTTGTGGTAGGGGCTGCTGTTGATTTGAATGGCGTAGTTCATGGTGCGAGTTAGGGGCGAGGCAATGCCCTATTATGCAAAATACGCATGGCGTAAACAAACTGAAAAACCCCGCCGCAGAAGGCCTACGACGGGGTTTTAGACGTGGGTGCCAAGCCGCGTAAAAAAGCTTGGCCTAAGAGGGATGGTTAGGGTAACCGGGTGATCCTGTTCAAGGTGACAGGGGCGATAGGCGAGTGGCTAGCGAAATGTGCAGACAGGGCATCAATATCCAGAGCGCCACCCAACAAGTCGGTGCCACGGGTCAGGATAGTGAAGTTGTCGCCGCCGCTGGCTAGGAAGCTGTTCACGGTGACGCGGTAGCGGGTGGTGGGAGTAATGGGTACGCCGTCTAGGGTGATGCTGGCAGGGTCTACCCGGTTGCAGGCACCGCCGGTTGCACTCCAACTGTAATTGAAGCCGGCGGAAGGCAGCAGAATGCGGTTGAACGGTTGAGTGGCGCCTAACTCATTGGCGCAGCCGGTGAATTGCTGCTCTAACAAGGTGTCGATTTGGGCACCGGTTAAGGTCATGACGATTAGGCTGTTGCCGAACGGTTGCACGGTGAAGGCTTCACCGTAGGTGACGTTGCCGTCGCCTTCGCCGGCAGTACTGGAGGTAAAAGTGATGTCAGCGCGGACACCGCCTGGATTCATGAAGGCTATTTGGGCGCCACCTAGTTCGGGTGCTCGGGTCGCAGCTAATTGGGAATCGGCAATGATGTTGCCCATTACTTGTTCGCCGGCGGCGTTGGGAGTCCGAGACAGAATGGCGGTGGTGCTGCCGATCACGCGGTTGGCAAGCGGGGCGGCAAGGGTTTTGTAGTTGTCGACAATCTCTTGAATTTCGGCACTGGGTGTGATGTTGGGGTTGTTTCTGTCCACTACCACATTGTTGGCGGTGACGCTGCGCACTGCGCCGTTGTCTCTTCTGATGTCCATGTCGATCTCAGTGAAGACACGGCTGTTGCTGTTGGCACCGGTAACAGGAATCAAGCGTCCGGAACGGTTGGGCAGCCTGCAATTGTAAGCTTGGTGGGTGTGTCCGGTGATGACGATGTCAACTGCGGGCGACAGGCCAGCGACGATGCGCCGAATGGGGGAGCCGGCCAGATTGCCGGTGCAGCCGTTGATGGTGCCGGCGTTTTGCTGTACCGGTACGGTGCCACCTTGATGAATGAGTGCGACGATGGCCCGGACACCTTGCCGACGCATTTGCTGTACCGCAATGTTGGTAGCGCGGGCTTCATCGATGAAGCGCAAACCAGCGACGCCGGTGGGGGTGACGATGGAGGGGGTTTCCCGCAATGTCATGCCGACAAAGCCGACTTTAACACCTTCATAGTGCTTGACAATATAGGCTGGGAAAAGGGTTTTGCCGGTAGCTTCTTCGATGACATTGGCGGCTAAAAATTTAAATTTGGCCCCTGAGAACGGGTAGTCGGTGCCGGCGTTAATGCCTTGGCATGAGTTTTCGCTGGTCGGGTGGCAGCCACCGTATTGCATGCGCAGCAGCTCATCTTTGCCGTTATCGAATTCGTGGTTGCCGACGCCGTTGATTTCCAGGCCTGCCATGTTCATGGCTTCAATGGTCGGTTCGTCATGGAACAGCGCCGAAATCAATGGCGTCGCACCGATCAGGTCGCCGGCGGAAATAATGGCAGTGTTGCGGTTTTTGCTTTTGATGTCGGCAAAATAACCGGCCAGGTAGTCGATGCCGCCGACCGGGATGGTGAAGGCACCGCTGGCATCACGGAAGTTGCCGGGGGATTCCAGTTGGCCGTGGAAGTCGTTGATGGCGAGTATCTTCAATTTGACCGTATCGGGGTTAGCGCAAGCGGTGCCAACAAGGGCAACGGCCAGGGCGACGGCACTGGCAATTTGGTTGATTTTCATGCGGTTTTCCTGTCTTAGGTGATTGGAAAGCTGGCAACAAGGCGTGTGCTTAGGCTGTTTGCCAGTTGCGTATTCGCCGCCGAGTGAGGCGTTTGGCGGCTTGGCCGGCAGTGTAGTGAAAAACTGTGAAATTCTGGTGACAACGGCGACTTTTAAGGCGGTTCTGGCGGGATCTTCGCGTGCCTAAAATTTGCTATTGAGCCCGACCGAAGTAAACTGACTGGGTCGGTTTTTTTATAAAAATAAAGGGGTGGGGTATGTCTTACGATGCACTTAAAATTATCGCCGCATTGGCTTTGGGGTTTGCTATTTTGGTCTATATGCCCATGTTTTTGACTTACCTTTCTGAAGGCGACCTGCGCCCTTAGCCAGGCTGGCATAACAAAAACAAGCCGTGGCAATGGGCAATGCCGGCAACGCTTGATCGCTGAGCTAATGCCCGCAGCCGCGCTGCGGTTTGGTTCTAGAGCTTTAGCCCGACATTGCCAAGGTCAAATGTTGTAACGGCCTTTCGGTTTACTGTCTCGCTCCTTCATTTAATACCGAAAGGTCGGGCAACGATAAAGCCGTTGCCCGACCTACTCGGCTCGGTTTTAGGGCAGGCCGCAGCGTCTAGCCGCCACCAGTAGCTGTGCGATTGCATTTCCAGCAGCCTAGATGCGGCCCGTCTGAATTCAAAGGCACCGTCCCCGGACTCATAAAGCAGGTGCGGGGCGGTTTCGGCACTGCAAATCAGACGTGTTTGGTGTTCGTACAGCACGTCTATCAAGGTGACAAATCGCTTGGCTTCGTTGCGTTGGTCTGCCGTCAGCTTGGGTATGCCCTGTAAAATTACACACGTGAAACGCTGCGCTAGGGCGATGTAATCAACCGACCCTAGCGGCTTAGCACACAGTTCTGCGAACTGTACCAGTACCACCGCCCCAGCGGTTGCCGATAATTTCAGTGGGTGCCGATAAACTTCCAGAACCTGCGGCTGCATACCACGGCCACCAGAAAATTCCTGAAATTTTTTCGCTATGAAGCCAGGTTCCTGTTCATCTAAGGGGTAATAATAGGCGTCTTGTTGCCGGTCTAGTGCGGCGCGGTAATCGTTTTTAGTGTCCAGCTCGATGATGGTCGCATGGCCGGACAGCAGGTCCGCCAAACATTGCAACCGCTTTTGTTGCAAACCGCTCTGGTACAGTGCTTGAGGGTGCCGGTTTGAGGTAATGACCACCACTACACCTAAGGCAAATAACCGAGCCAGTAATCGCTCCAAAAACAGGGCATCGGCAATATCGGTCACTTGGAACTCATCAAGGCAGAGTACCCGGCAAGAGGCGCGAATTTTTTCAGCCAACAACCCTAACGCATCCTTTTCGCCCTGATGCCGAAATTGGTGGGTGTGTTGGTGGGCTTCAAGCATAAATGCCGCACAATGCACTCTGCGCTTACAGACCACGGGGCAGGCGGCATAAAACAAATCCATTAGCAGGGACTTGCCGCATCCCACAGTGCCAAAAATATACAGCCCCGGTGGTTTAGCGGCCGCTTTAGCGGGTCGTAGTGTCCAGCGTTTAGCGTTAGGTTGGTCTTCGCCCAACGCTTCTAACAGGTGCTGCAAGTGTTGCAGCACCTGCCATTGGCACGGGTCGAATGCAATTCGATTTTCGGCGACTAAGCTCATGTACGAATGTCCCAGTGCCGTTCCGGCATGGAATGCTTTGTCATCCTGAACAGGCAACGTGTTATCGGTAAAATACCGGCTCATACTGATCCTAAAAAGGGTTACGCAATGGTTTTTCAGTACCCACACCGTGCCGGCGTGGGCGACAAGTTTAAATTTCCACTCTGGGGTTTATGGTAACATTTACCATTTTTCCTTGCGGTCAGTGGCTCATTTTATGATTAAACAAAGAACCTTAAAAAATACCATCAGGGCCACAGGGGTAGGTTTGCACACCGGCCAAAAAATTTATTTGACCTTGCGCCCATCTGCCCCAAATACCGGCATAAGGTTCCGTCGGATTGATTTGGACGAACCCGTCACCATCCAGGCGACCCCGGGCAATGTTGGAGAGACCACGCTGTCCACCACCTTGGTTGCAGGTGACGTTAAAATTTCCACGGTTGAGCACTTACTGTCAGCCTTAGCCGGCTTAGGCATTGACAATGCCATTATTGATGTCAGTGCCGCCGAGGTGCCAATTATGGACGGCAGTGCCGGCCCTTTTGTATTTTTGTTGCAATCAGCCGGGGTGGAGGAGCAGGACAGCCCGAAACAATACCTTCGTATTAAGCGCAGTGTGCGGGTTGAGGACGGTGATAAATGGGCGGCTTTCGAGCCATTCGATGGGTTTAAAGTAACTTTTACCATCGACTTTGAGCATCCGGCTTTTGCCGAACACGTCAAAACCGCTACCATGGATTTTTCTTCGACCACCTTCGTTAAAGAGGTCAGTCGGGCTAGGACGTTCGGCTTCATGAAAGACATCGACATGCTGAGAAAAAACAACTTGGCTTTAGGGGGCAGTCTGGACAATGCCATTGTCGTGGATGACGAAAAAATTCTTAACGAAGACGGCTTGCGTTGTGCCGATGAGTTCGTTAAACACAAAATTCTCGATGCCATTGGCGACCTTTACTTGCTCGGACACAGTTTGATCGGTGCGTTTACGGGTTATAAATCCGGTCACGGACTGAATAACAGGTTGTTGCGCACCCTGCTAGCCGATGAGACAGCCTGGGAAATTGTCACCTTCGACTCGGAAGAAAAAGCCCCCATTTCGTTTATGCGCTCGTACAAATCAGCCTAACAGCACGCCGTTCAAGCCTGCGCCAAACGCCGTAAATTTAAGCTCAAACGTTGCAGAGTGGCTTTTAGCCGTTTGTCGGTTATGGTGGCACTGCCCTGTTCGATAGCGGCTACGGCGGCCAGTGACGGCGCCCTAGGTTTGGTCGTAGGGATGGCCGCCGTCTGGGCCAGCACCCGGATGCGTAACCGTTCCACCGGCCCGCCGCTGACAGCCGCCGCGTGTGTTAAAGGTTGCCAGTAAAACCGCAACTGCGTCGCCCAAACCGGGGCATCCGCATAGAGCAATAAACGTCCGTCAATCACCAACGCATACGCCACATGTCCGGCTAAAGCGGCGGGCAGCACCCGTCTGACCGCCGCCAAAACGCTCTGGTGGGTTTTGATTTTGTTCAACAAACCCAAAAAAACCGGGTTCTTAAATCCGCTGGGGGATTTAAATTTAAGCACTTTTTTTTTCATTGGAGGGTCTTCTCATGGGGGGCAATCAAAGCACACCAGAACCATTGCCTGCGCAACAGGATTAACCGGTGAACCATGAAGCGTTTATTTTTTGGCTGTAAACCTGACGACAGAGTAGTCCGTGAGTGTGTGAGCCTTTTGCAGGCCATCGCCATCGGTGCGGACAATGTCCGTCTTGTCCCTGCGGCCAATTTGCACGCCACCTTGGTTTTTTTAGGTGGCGTTGACAAGGCCGGGGAACGGGCCTTGCTGGACCAGGCCGACGGGGTTGTTTTTCCGGGCGTATCGGTCACGCTAGACCGGCTAAGCCATTGGCCTAAACCCCGGGTACTCTGCCTAACCTCAACTCAACCCAGTCCAGCTTGGTCTGTATGGGCGGGACAATTGCGCGGCATTGCCGAACACTTAGGTTTTGTTTTGGATAACTGCCCGTATGTTCCCCATGTCACCTTGGCTAAAAAAGCCAAGCACCCAATGGTCGTAGATTTTCCGCCACTGGTCTGGCAAGTCGCCAGTTTTAGCTTGTTTGAATCGGTACTGACTAAAAACGGCTTGGTTTATCAGGAAATAAAGTACTGGCCTGCTTCCGAGCTAAGCATTATCAAGCCAGCACCGCCAACATTTCTTCCCGGCTAACCACTTCTTTTTCTTGCAACAACTCAGCCAGTTTTTCTAGCGAGGCACGGTTCGCCGTGATGATTTCGCGGGCTCTGTTTTCGCCTTCAGTCATCAAGGCCATGATTTCGGTGTCCAACAAGCGTGCTGTTTCGTCGCTGTAATTGCGGTATTCCGACACTTCGGTTTGCAAAAACTGCAACGATTGGCGCTTGCCGTAGGTCAAGGCACCCATGTTTTTGCTCATGCCCAGCACGCAGACCATGTTCCGGGCGATTTCACTGGCTTTTTCTAAGTCATTTTGGGCACCGGTGGAGGCGTTGCCTAGGACGGTCTGTTCTGCGATGCGTCCGCCGAGCAAGATGGCGATTTGGTCTTTCAGCTCGTCTTCAGTGGATAAAAACCGTTCCTCAACCGGCAATTGCAAGGTGAAGCCTAGGGCTGACACACCCCGTGGAATAATGGAGATTTTATGCACCGGCTGGCCGCTGGGGGTGTGTTCAGCAACCAACGCATGGCCCGCTTCGTGGTAGGCTACACGGCGTTTTTCGGCTTTGTTCAAAACACGGTTTTTCTTTTCTGGGCCCGCCAAAATGCGGTCGATGGCGGCCTCAAAATCACTCATCTGGATGGTTTTGTGCCCGAGGCGAGTGGCGATTATCGCCGATTCGTTGGCGATGTTGGCTAAATCGGCACCCACCAAACCGGGCGTGCGGCGGGCAATGACGGCAATGTCGATGTCCGCTGCCAGCGTCATTTTTTTGCTGTGCAATTTAAGAATTTCAATCCGATCTTGCAAATCCGGCTGGTCGACCACGATTTGGCGATCAAAGCGTCCCGCCCGCAACAAGGCTTTGTCGAGAATTTCAGGCCGGTTGGTAGCGGCCATCACGGCAACTCCCGAAGACGGGTCAAAGCCGTCCATTTCGGTCAAAATTTGGTTCAAGGTCTGCTCTCGTTCATCATGACTGCTCATGACCATCGGGCCGCTGCGGGACCGGCCAATGGCGTCTAGTTCGTCAATAAAAATAATACACGGGGCTTTGCTGCGGGCTTGTTCAAACAGTTCCCGCACCCTAGCCGCGCCAACGCCGACGAATAATTCGATGAATTCCGAACCGCTGATGTTGAAAAAGGGCACCCCAGCCTCGCCAGCGACGGCCCGTGCCAGCAACGTTTTGCCGGTACCCGGAGGCCCTACTAACAGCACGCCTTTGGGCATATGTCCGCCCAGGTTATGGATTTTTTCCGGGGCATTGAGAAATGCGATGGTCTCGCGCAGTTCCTGCTTGGCACTGTCGGCACCGGCTACGTCGTCAAAAGTTATTTTTGGCAAGGAATCCGGACGAATCCGAGATTTTTTGCCTAAATTCAAAAAGCCGTGTTGTGTTCCAGGCGCCATGCGCCGGGCCATCCATGACCCTATCACGACCAAAAACACTATCGGTACTACCCAGTTAAACAGCAGGTTGCTCAGCCAATTGTCACCGCTTCTGACCAGGTAGTCGACCTCGTACTTGTGCAGCATTTGCGCTAAGTCGTTTTGCCACAACGGTACGGTGATGAATGCGTCGCCCGCTTGGCCTTCCGCCTGCGGTTTTAAAGTGCCGGAAATAAAACGTTCGGTAATCAGGACGTGGTCGATTTTGCCGGCACTGACTAAGCTCAGGAAGCGGCTAAACGGAATTTCATTCCGCTGTGGTCCGTCAAGGCTGTTAAAGAGGCTAATGAACACCCATAGCACGGTAAAAAACGCCAGCATTCGCCAAGTGCTGCTGGGTGTTTCATCCCGGGGCTGACGTGGTGGAAGACCGGATGCGGTCTTCGTTGGACGCCCCAGCCATTTCAGCCAGCCCACTTTAAGAAAATCGTACCCAGCCATTAACAGCTCAGCAATGCTGTCAATAAAGTCTTTTTTTTGCTTGTCCATCGTAGGCACCCACCCGGTTGTGTGTTGACAATTAAAGCGTTTAAAAAATAGAGATACAGCTTGAGTTTTCGCCGTTTATCGTTAGCGGCCAAAGGGCTAAGGCGGCTGCCGGGGCGCAATCGGCCATGTTCACGGGGCCTGTGGAGGCGCAATCTGCGGTCAGTTCGTTGAAGTCTAGGTACGGGCGGTCCATGTTCCGGGCCATTTCTCTGGCCAGGAATCGTCCTATACCCGCTCCGACAACTGGGGCAGTGCGGCATTCGCCGGATTGCGCTACCCAGCGACAACTGCGTTCGATTTTTTGCAACTGCTGGCTGCGCAGGTTTTCAGCCAAGCGCTGCCAGCGAGGCAGTGCTTCTGGCACGAAATCACAACCGACCATGCGCGCTAAGCGTCGGGCACTGGCAGCTATTGTTTTTTCGCCGCCATCGGCGGTGGGCGACAGGTCGTGCGCCTCGTTCAGATCGCCCGTCAATCGGTAGGCATCGGCCATGGTCGCAAACTGTTCGGCCATCAGGCCGATGGTTTGGCCTTCGTCCTGCACAGTTTGGGCAACGGCCATCACCGCCGTGCGGACAATACCGGTGTACACCAGTTCTTGCGACAGCAGGCGTTGGTAATCGGTTAAACCGTGTGCGTTCGTTTTGCCGCCCGCCATCAACACGATGTCGGTCGTGGTGCTGCCAATGTCGACAAACAGACCGTCTTTGAGTTTAGTAGCCGCAAAACCGGCACTTGCCAGCCAATTGCTAGAGGCAATGGCCGGGTAATGGCTGCGGGTAATGGCGGCAACCGGCACCAAACCGAATGGACCTGCAAACAGCCAAATGTTTCTGTGGCCTAAAAGCCCGGTCATGGTGTCGATGATGGCGGCAACTCCGGCATCACGGTGGGCAAATAAATCTACTAATTCGCCGGTCATGGTCAAAGCATGGCGACACGGGCCTGCCGGCAGTTGTTGCAGAATGTACCCGGCCGCAGTACGCAATGTGTCTAGGCCTTGCCAAAGCGGGCAAGGCCGTTGAAAAACTGCGGCCGTTTGCCTGTGCGGTCGGTACACGACTGCCTTAAGGTGGGCACCGCCAATATCCCAGCCTACACGGGTCATGCGGCTCATAAAACCAAGTGCACGGTTCTGTTAGCAGGAAAATCCAAGCTCGGTGCGGCGTGGTGTAAGCGCAAGACCAAACCGGCCACATTCACGCCCAACGCCCGCCTAAGCCCAGTAAACGAGGTGGTCAGGCGCGGGTTGATTTCTAACACCAGCGGTCCTGCTGCTGTTTCGATCAAGTCTACCCCAATGTACCCCCACAATCTGGGGATGGCAGCGGCAATCGCGGCTAGCAGGCGTTGACGGCTGCCGTCATCAGTTTGCTGGTTGACGATAAGACCGGTTAGGCGGTAGCGGTTATCGGCCACGCTAAACTGTTGCAGGTTAACGCTCAGCAGCCACGCCTGGCCTTGTCGGCACAGGCCGGACAGACTGGTTTTTTGCCCGTGTACATGCGGCTGGACAATAAAACGTTCGGGTGTTGCAGCCGTTGCCAAAAACCCCGGCCAATCGCTAACGATTTGGCTGTCGGAACAGCCGGCGCCGTCAATTACTTTCACTAGGTACTCTCCTGGGACCAAGTCCGCATCGGCCAGCAATTGGGTGGGGACGGTTGGTATTTGGTGCTGGTGCAAATGCAAAAAAGTCAGGTATTTGTCGCCTGTCAAGGCCACGGCATCGGCAGGCGAGGTCAGCAACCGCTTGCCTAGAGCAGTCGCAGCCTGACACAGCCGTTGCAGCACTCCGTCCGATTCGGGGGCAATCGGCCAGACAGCATCGCTGTGCTGTACCGCTGCTAAAAACGGTTGCCAGTAGTCTTGGCCGGGCTTGACAGTGATAACATGGGCACCGTGGGTGCGGATGCCGTCGCTCAGCCGTGCATCCAGCATAACAGAAACGTACACCCCATCAAGATCAGAAAAATCATCCAGCAAGGCTTGTAACATCAACCGCCCTTCTTGGGCTAGGCTGGCAGGCAGTGGCTGACCGCTGAGACCGCCGCCGCTGATAAATTCAAATACCAAGACTCGCATACGCTATGAAGGTTATTCCAGTTCTAGATTTAAAAAACGGCCTTGTCGTTCATGCCAAGCAAGGCCAGCGCGCGCAGTATCAGCCGATGCGTTCAGCGTTGTCGGCTTCAGCGGATGTTTTTAAGGTGATTGAGGCGTTCTTAGGGCTTTATCCGTTTGACACCTTCTACATGGCCGACCTTGATGCCATTATGGGTGCCGGCACTCAGGAGCGGTTAATCGCGCGTGTACAAACGGCCTTTCCAACAGTGATTTTTTGGTTAGACCGAGGGTTCCGACAGGCACCGGAAAACACCACAAAACATTGGCCGGTGTTAGGTACTGAGAGCTATGGCAACGGTCAGTTGGACACATTGGCACACTTCAACCGGCGGTTTGTGTTGTCGCTGGATTTTACGGCTTCAGCACCCGTGGTAAACAGCCGTTTGTTCCAGGACAGTCGGCTTTGGCCGGAACAGCTCATCCTCATGACCTTGGCTAGGGTCGGTAGCAACCGCGGCCCGGATTTCACTAAATTACGCCATTACCGGCAAAAGCATTCGGACAAAACCATTATCGCCGCCGGCGGTATCCGTCATGCCGAGGATTTAACCGCACTGTCGCTACTGGGTATTGAGCGGGCACTGGTTTCCAGCAGTCTGCATTCAGGGGCGATTAGTGCCCATGATCTGGAGGCATTATCGAATTAACGGATGAATCCGGGACAAAAAAATACCCCGGCAAGCGGGGTATTTTTATCAAGAGACCTAAACGGCAGCTAACTTAAACGTTGTTAGCAGCGAATGGGTGTTTGGCTTCTTTTTTAGCGGCAACCACTTCTTTAGCGGTTGGGCTGCCAGCAACGGCGCGTTCAATCGCTTCTTTGGTGGCTTTGTAGTTGAATTCTTCAATTTTGGCATCGTCTTCTGCTTGCCAATGAATGAATACGCCGACAGCAATGAACAGGTCGTCGGCTTCATCGGCTGGGATAACGCCAGATTCAACGCAATCGGCCACGGCCATAGCCACGGCGCGTTGGGCTGGGCCAAACATTTGCACGGCTTGTTTGGAACCTTTAATGGTCACTTTGTTGAACATGACCGTTGCAGGCTTAACCATCAGGTTAGGGGCGACAACCGCTAACAGGCTTGAAAAACCGTCTTTGTTGTTGGTCAGGCAGTTCGCGAATGCGGTTTCCGCAGCAGAGCCTCTAGGGCCGAGGATCAGGTCGATGTGTGCAATTTCGTTGCCTTCACCCACCAAAGATTCACCAACACACAATTTAGAAATTTTTGCCATCTTTGTTTTCTCCTTTGAGAAAAAAGTAAAAAGTTACGCTAACTATTTGATTTGGCACGATGGTGCCGGCATTTGTTTGTCAAACAAATTCTTTTTAAGAACCGCTGGATGCTGGCCAGTCGTCTTGCAGGAAGACCGTTAGCAGCGTCGCCACGGTCATATCGGCTGTGGTGCCGGGGTTTATGCCTTGGGCCTTAAAGGCTTTATCTACGGCATAAAACGCCGGCAGCAGCGTTTCTGGGTGGCTGGCTTCAGCCATTTGGGCCTTGAGCCAGACCATTTTTGCAGCGATTTCGTTGGAAAACTGCGGGCCGTATTTGCGCTCGATGTGGCTGTCCGGGAACCGGGACAATAAATCGACAAAAACAGCAACCGCAGACCACGTTTTGCTAACCCAAAAATTCTTGGCATTGTAGTAGGTCAAAGCGGAAAAATCAAAAATATCTCGGTAATCGGTAAGGTATTGCAAAGCGATCCGGTCTCTGTTCGCAGCTAAGCCCATGGCTTGGGTTAAGGTCATGGAGGCCGGCTCGTGTACGTCTTGTGTCGGGGACGTACCTAAACCGCCGGGGGCGGCAAGCGCGATGGCCTTGAATGCCCACTGCGCATCGGCCACGGTTGTGGTTGCCAGCACGCGCTGTAAAGAGTGTCGTAAAGACGAGCCGTACCGTCGCTCCAGGCCAGCGGCAATGAGCGGTGCCGCCAGCAGGATGATGCCTAAGTTGGTATTGCAACCGACGGCGGCTCGAGTGGCTTTTACGGCGTAAAAAATGCGCTCGCCCAGCGTATGGTCAGGGTGACACAGCGGCGGGGCACTAACTTTAGCACTGCGCCTGAAATCGTCGATCGTCATGGCGTGGCCGTCGGCATAAACGCTGACGTTGCCTGGCTTAAAGGCCAGTACGTCGAGTTCGCAGGCTTCTTGGTAAAGTTCAGCCAAGCGTTCTGGCCGCATCAGATGTCCTTAAGCAGGTAGCGCTCGACCAAGTCGGCCGCTAGCAGCCGGGCAATCGGCAGGTGACAAACACCTTGCAGGCCTTTCCAGGCCGGAATGCTGTTGACTTCAATAACCGTTAACGGGCCCGTGCGCTCTTCCATGATGTCCACTCCGGCATAATCCATGTGCAGGGCTTTGGTAGCACTGACAGCTAGGTCGGCCAACCCGGCTTCTAAGCCTACGGCTTCGCAATGAGCACCCTGGGCGACGTTGTTCAGCCAAAACCTGCCGTGTCGGCGCATGGCCGCGACCGCTTGTCCGTTGATGACAAACACCCGGTGGTCGCAATAGCTTTCACCCCGGCAATGCACGAAGCGTTGCAGGTAGTACACGCCTCGGCTGCCGGTCAGCCAGAGCAGGTCGCTGGTTTTTTCAATGCGGCGGATACCTGCACCTTGCGAGCCGAACACGGGCTTGCTAATCAGAAAATGCCCGTCTGCCAGTTCTTGCTCGGCGATGGCCACGGCCTGTTCATGGTTGCACAGTACCCAGGTTGCAGGGGTCGCAAGGCCGGCTTGTTGCAACAAAAAGCTGGTCATCGCCTTGTCAACGCTGCGCTCAATGGCGCGGCCGTCGTTGTAGACGGGGATACCTAACGCTTTCAGCCAATGCAGGATGTCCAGATAAAAAACCACTTCTTCCAATGAGCCGCCGGGTATACCGCGCACGAACACGGCTTCCGGCAGGCCAGTAAAACCGGCGATAGCTACCGGTGGGTCAAGGCCTAGCTGCAAGCGGCATTCCGTCAGGGACGCGGTTTGGCTGGCGTAACCTAAATGGGCAAAAGCGGCTTGCAGTTGCCGCCCGTGCCAGCCGGGATCGTCGGTAAAAATCGCAATCGCCATGCTTAGGCACCGAACGACCGGTCCAGCAAAGCGTTGTCCAATTGCCCGGCGCGAAAGCTGTTGCCGGATTCGACGGCGGTGACGATGACGCTGGCAGGGCTGAACAGCATGGGGTCAATTTTGAAGAAGTCGTATTGGTACTCTTTGAACACCTGGGCAAACGGTTTGCCGTAATCTTTCGAGGTCGAACTGGGCAATTGCCGAGCCAGTTGTTCAGCATCGGCGTCGTCGCCTTTGACGAACAACTGCACCTGGCCAGCACATAAAATGGCATCGTTGGTGCGTCCCATCGCTTTGACAAAGTCAGGGTGTGGCGGGCAGACCGGGGCACTGCCGCTGCCGTCGAGGATGTTTTCCAGCGGAAAATGCAGGGCATGGGCTTTGTGCAGTGCCACTTCCAAGACGCGCCCCACCACTTGCACGCCACCGGCTAGGCTGCTGGTCGGGGTGACGATAAGGGTTAGTTTATCGGCGGGTACGCCGCAGGCGGCGGCGATTTTTTCAGCGATTTCAAGCGGCGGCTGCCGATCGTTTTCAATCACCAGAACGGTTTCGTCATGCCGGTCGCGGTAGGCCAGTTCAAGATAGAGGTCCTCGACCGGGACGGTGTGACCGTCTTTTTGTTTGCTCGCCATCGCCCGCGCCGGCCCTGACCCTAATGCGTGGTAGTTGCCGTGGGATAGACTCCAGCCGGCGTATTGGCTGCCCAGGCAGGCTAAGACTGGGTTGCTGGTATGGATGTTTAGGGTCAGCGGCCAGTGAGCGGTGTATGGGCTGTGGCTGAAGCTGGCCGTACCCAGGCCGCCTAAGCAGATTTCGGTAATCAGGCGTCCCGCTTCCAAGCCGCCGGGCGCGGTCAGTCCGGCATCGATTAGGGTGCAGCCGTTGGCGTATGTTTGGATGCTGAGGCGCAATCGCTCGGCATTGCCAAGCAGTGTTTTGACAAGCGGTGCGGATAATTGGTTGACGCTGGCAGGGTAGTGCATGGGTTTGGTCACCGGGTTAGCTGGTTAAAAAGACCCCGTCGCGTGTCTGCCAGGTGTTGCAAGACCACGCCAGGGCTTGGATGGCGGGCAATGATACTGCAAAGGGGCTGTCCTTGGCGACAAGTAGCACCGCCCGGGGGAAGGTCAGCGCAACCCTTAGGCCAACGGAAGTTGTCAGGAATTCTAAGGTTTCTGGGCGCATAAACAATTTCATAGGCACAATAACCGGCTGCCCGGTTGGTGTGCGGGCAAGCAGGTAAGTTACCTTGGCTGGCGGCCATGTGTTGCCGCAATAAGTCGGCGCCATAAAGCTGCATACTGGCCGGTATCCTAGGGTTAATTTCCAAAACGAACGCCTGATTGGCGTACAGGATAAAATCCAGCGAGTTTAGCCCGCGCAAGGAAAACCCAGCGGTACACCGGGTCACCCAGTCGGTCAGCACTGCTTGCAGCGGTGGTGTAATGGCGGCACGGTTTGAAATGCCGGAAAACACAAACGCTTGGTCGCCCTGTAACCGGGTCGTCCATTGCCGATTGAAGCCAACGATTCTAGCGCGGACGCCGTCCGCTAAGAACAATACTGAATGAGAAACGCCAGGTTGGTATTGTTGCCAGTAATACGCCTCGGGCGTGTCAATCTGGCAGCCGGCCGGTTTAATGCCCAGCCCGCCCTGTCCGCGCTGTGGTTTGGCCAGCCAAGTACCGGTTTGCGTTGGTTTTGAAAACCGCGTCTTAGGGTAAGGAATGTGCCAGTCGGATAGAGCGGAAAAAAACACGGCCTTGTTATTCAGTGTTGCAAACACCGCAGGGCTATTGCCCCACACCGTAAAACACCGGTTTAATTGCTTTAAGCTACTGAGATGGCTTTCAAACCCGCTGCCGTAAACCAGATGCTGAACCGGGTAGTGCGTGCTGAAAAACGCAACATGCCGTTTTAGGTCTGACCATGCCAGCGAGCGGGCTGTGCGGCAGTGTGTGGCCAGGGTACGGGTGTCGCAATCACCGAATAGGTCAATGACTAGCGGCCTGAACCCGGCCTGCACCGCCGCCTGCGCCAGCATGCGGCCGGACTGGGCGATAATCAGTAGCCAATCAGCCATCATAGCTCCCGGAAACCGACAGTGTGAGGGTCTCGTGCGTGTGGCAGAATAGCCAAAACGGTGAAAATAAAACTTGTTCCATAAAAGGCTATGCCGCTACAATTGCGGGTTCATTGAGTATGCGAACGTGGCGAAATTGGTAGACGCGCTGGATTTAGGTTCCAGTGGTAACCCCGTGAGAGTTCGAGTCTCTCCGTTCGCACCAGCCCCTTCTTAAGAGGCGAGAGTAGTCGGCCGCTTTGCAACACGTTCTATGCTAATACGGAACGGCGAAGCCTTTCACCTTACTTTGCACCGCTTCCACCCCTTCCTGAACAACCGCAAGCAACCGGGCTGACTGTGTACCCGCGCTGGTTTTTATTGTGATGATACCCCGCTCAATTTCCTGGCAAGAACGCACCGCCTAGTCGCTGAAAGTTACTGCGCGGCCTGACGACTTCGACAGTAACACCCCTTGTTTTGACCGGCACCGATTTTTTGTAAGGAGACTGACCTTATGGATGATTTTGCCTGCTGGCTTTCGGTGCTCAAAAACACAATGTTGCAGTACGGGTGTTTTTGCCGGGCTGCTTCTTTGCCGGGTGACGGTATAATGCAGCTTTCGTTGCTATTTTATGAGGGCACCATGTGGACTTATCCCGTTATTGATCCTGTTGCCATAAGCCTTGGGCCAATAAAGGTGCATTGGTACGGTTTGATGTATTTGTTAGGTTTCGCCGCAGTTTATGTGTTAGGGCGGCAGCGGGCGGGGTTGCCTGGTTCGCCGATCAAGCCGGAAGCCATTGAGGATTTGGTCACCTACGGTGCGCTGGGGGTGATTTTGGGCGGACGCCTGGGTTATGTCTTGTTTTACAACTTCAGCGAATTTCTCAAAGACCCTTTGATGCTGGTAAAAATTTGGGAAGGGGGCATGTCGTTTCATGGCGGCCTGTTGGGCGTGTTTGCCGCGATGTGGTTTCTGGCCAAAAAACAACACTGCACACTGTTGCAATTGACCGATGTTATCGCACCGATAGCCCCGATTGGCTTGGGGGCCGGGCGCATTGGCAATTTTATCAACAGTGAGTTGTGGGGCAGGCCTGCGGATGTGCCGTGGGCGATGGTATTCCCTAATGGCGGCCCGCTAGCGCGGCATCCGTCCCAGCTTTACCAGGCGTTTTTGGAGGGCTTGGTGTTGTTTGTCATCTTGTGGTGGTATTCCAGCAAACCCCGGCCAGCGATGGCGTGTACCGGTTTGGCGATACTGCTGTACGGTTGTTTTCGGTTTTTGGTGGAGTTTTTCCGTATGCCGGATGCCCACTTAGGCTTTGTCGCCTTAGAGTGGGTGACTATGGGGCAGTTGTTGTCGTTGCCGATGGTCATTGGCGGCGGCTTGATGCTTTATTTTGCTTACCGTAAGGCATTGGTTTAAGGCGTGTTCAAGCCCCTAGAGTAAGGCGGTTGTCGTCAGATTTCTTGGAAACCGGTACCCGGCAGGTATTCAAACCCGCGGCCGGTGTGCACATCGATGACACTCAAATACGCCCAGCGAGCGGTGAAAAAAGTGTCTAACTGTGCTTCGCGCCGCAGCAGGGCGGCCATCACGGTCAGCCGAGTTTCCACGACAATACTCAAGCGCAAGGCTTCGTGACCGTTACATGCCGCAGTGGTAGTAAGGTTGTAGCGGTAGTCACTGCAGGTACCCGGCGTTAAAGTGAACAAGCCGCCAGGATTGTTAGCCAAGGTTTGGTTGTTGACTTTATTGGCCTGTTGGGTACTGGCCAAGTAGTGATCCAGATTGATGCCGACCAGTCTGGGCAGGCCGGTTTGCAAAAGGTCTTGGAGGCGGTTGCCGTCGGGGTCTTGGTCAGCGTCGTAGGACGATAAAAATACCCGGCTGTTAAGCGCTAAACCGTAGCTGAGCTGGCGGCGGCCAATTATCCAAGCGGCCTGCCCGCTGTGGCTGGGCGGCTTGTTTGGGTGGCGGTCGGCACCGGTTTCTTTTTGCTGGCGTTCTTGTACAGACAGGCGCAGGGCTTGTTGCAGGTTTGATTGCAGGGCTTGCAAAGCGGCCGATGCCGGTTGCTGAGGGCAGTAACGCCAGTGCAACAAGCCATTGCCATCGTGTTCGGCGGCGACAAAGCGGGTGGTTTCAGGGATGACGATGCCGCGAGCTAGGAGCAAGGCGCGCGTTGCAGTCTGGTTGAGGAGGGTGGCCAGGGTTTCGGCGTTGTGGCCGTGGCAGCGGCCTTGGCAGGCTTGGCAGACGGCTTGGCTTGCTGGATCGTCCAGGCTGGCGTGGCCTAGCAACAACACCCAGTCCGCGATATTGGCAGTCAGGCCGATGTCCTGCAAAAATGACGCGGCTTGGGCGTGTTTGTCCTCTAAGCTGTTAGTGGCTTGGCTGGTGCCAGATTGACTGGCGGTAGCCTGCGTTATTTTAGCCTTAAGCCACCGGGTGAGTGCCCGTTGCGTTTGTGGCCATAGCGACTGGCCTATCAGGCTTAACAAGGCTATTGGGGCGATGGCGTTGATGGCTAAGAACGCACCGGCTAAGCCTAATCGCTGTTGCCATCGGCGCAGCACCCTCGGCAGAGGGGTGTGCCGACGACCCGCCGGCAGCAGCGGAGCATGGGCTAAAAATCCGTTGCTGCCGAACGTTTCGATGTTAGGGGAGAGTGCTTCTAGGTGGCGGCGCAGGCCTTCTTCCCGGTTATCTAGGCAAAATACCGCTTGTGCCAAGGGAAGCCTTGCTGGCCGCTTTGAGATGGCCTGGGTGTTTGCTGTTAGGGCGGCTGCCAGTTGTTGGCGGTAATGGTGCTCGAATGCGTACAGCCATATTTTGCCGCGTTCGTCGGCGGTAAAAGCATCGGCGCGTGGTAACAGGCTTAACAACTCGTTTCGCTCCAGGTGTTCAACCGTTAGAGCACTTAGCCCTGCGTGTTGGCACAGCCGGAACAAGCGCCAGCCGTCATGGGTAAAAGAGTCCGAGGCCTGCCTGCAATGCAGCAAGTCGGCCAGTTTTTGCCAATCACTGCGACAGTGCCGTTCAGAGCCGGCGCGCAGAATCAAAGCTTCGGCTAAGGTTGCCAATTGTTCAGGAAGCTGGCCTTGGTAAAGGTGTTTTCTGACCAAAAATTCGGACAGGTTCTTGCGAAAATAAGCAGTCAGTGTGCTGATCTTGGCTTCCACTTGCCAAAGTTCCTGACAAACTTGGTTGAGCCACAACCGGTCTAGCACCAGACGAATCGCTAAATAATCGGTTAAGGTCAGGTAACGGCCCGTTTCGAGGTGCTTTAGCCGGACAACCCAGTGCAGGCAGTCTGGAAAATTCACTGCCAGGCGCAGCAAATAGCCTTCCCAGCCGTTTTTTGGGATGCCCAGTTTTAGCAATTGCTGGTGGATGCAGTCTGCGGCGTGTTCTGGCAAATCGGCGATTATTTCCTGCCAGTCGGGCAGTTGGTGTAAAAGCAGGCCGGCATCGAAGGCGATGGTTGCCCGCCAGGCGGGGTAAAGCCCGGTTTTGGCCACATTGGGCCAACGCCAGCTAGGCTCTTTAAAGCCTAGGGCGGGGCCGAGGATGCAAAGCAGCTGCGCGTGCACCGTGGCTGAGGTGTCGTGTCCGCTTAAGGCTAGGACAAAATCCGGCAGGCTCTTCTGCGGTCCTATCTCGGCTAGCATCAGGTCAAGTTCCCGTGTCGCGTGTTGTCGGGTTTGGTCGTGCCGGGACGCTAGGGTGGCAGGGTTATCCACCGTGGTCTCGGCCGGGCTAGGGGCGGTTTCTGGTAAGGCCAATTGGGTGCACAACGCCTGCCATAATTGGTGGGCGGCATCGGCCTGCGAGCTGCCCAGCAGGAAGTTTTTGCGTACCGCTTCTGGAGCATCCGCTTGCATGCGCTTAAGTGCCTTAAGCTCGTGGTTTTGCCAAGGCCAGTAGCCGCTATTGAAACATGGCAGATCGTATTGCAGGATTACCCGGAAAAAGCTTTCCCGGATGGCTTTAGGCAAAGGCTTTGCGGTGTGCAAGACGGTCTGCTGGGCAAAAGCAGCATTTAAGTCGGCATCGTTAATTCGGCCTTGTCGGTAGAGGCTGCGGTATGTTTGCTCAGGCAGGTAGGGCGGGATGTCGGTTTGGCATTCTAATTCGGCTAACCACAGGTCGAAACCCGATGCTAGGAAAGGGGCTAGGTTGTGCCAGGACTGCTCGGCTAACGGTGTCAGTAGGCGTGCCTCCAGCCGCGCCAAAATAGCGGTAATTTCCTGACGGTGTTCGGTGGGGTCAGCGGCGTTGTCGGGCATGGTGCTATAAAGTTTGCGAATGGCTGCTGGGGCTTATTTTTTTGACAGTGGCCGCCGATAAGTGCAACCAAGGCGAGGGCATAAGCCCCAGCAAAACGATGGCCGCCACCAGCACACCCGCTAGGGTGAATTCAACGCGGGCTAACTCTTTGGGTGGCACCGGGCATTGCTGGGCGGAGCCGAGGCACAGTTGGTTCAGGGTGCGGGTTAGGTAGGCGGCGGTAATCAGCCCGGTCAATAAAAAAACAGCGGTCACTAGATAATGGCGCTGGGCATTGCCGATTAAGGTGTGGATGCTGGCAATGAATCCGATTGTACCAGGCAGTGCCATGGCCGCTAACAAGGACAACACCATTAACGCGGAAAACTTAGGCGAGGCCTTAAAACCCGGGTTGAACGCGAACAGATTGCGGGTACTGGTTTGCCGGTACAGCGGGCCAATTAGTAGGAATAAGACCGCAGCAATGAGGCCGTGGGCGACCATCTGTAAAACTGCGCCGGTGAGTCCGGTATCGTTCAGGCTGGCTATGCCCAGCAAAACAACGGCCATCTGGCTGATGGACCAGTAAGCCAACATGGCTTTTAGCTCGGTCTGTCGCCATGCCAGTAAGCTGCCATAAATCATGCCGAACAAGGCTAGTGTTGTCATTAGCGGTTGCAGGGCTTGGGCGGCGTCCGGCAACATGACCACGGCCCGGGTCAGGCCATAGCCGCCCATCTTAAGAAAAACCCCTGAAATTAAAATGTTAACAGCACCAGGGGCGGCGGTTTGTGCTAACGGTAGCCAACCGTGCAAGGGAAATAGCGCCATGTTGACGCCAAAGCCTAACAAAAACCCTAACAGCACCAGAATTTGTTGGTTCTTTGGCATAGCCTTGGCCACCTGAAAAATGGGCACTGCGACCGGGCCGTCTTGCTGTAGGCCAAATTGGCTGATGGCCAGCAAGCTGATCAGCAAAAATACCGAACCGCCCATCAGGTACGTTGCAAACCGCAGGCTAGCGGCATGGCGGCGCAGTTCGCCCCAGCGATTCATCAAGAAAAACAGGGGGATTAAAGTTAATTGCCAAAAAAGAAAAAACAAAGCCCAGTCTTGCGTTAAAAACACCCCTAACAGCCCAGATTCAATCAGCAATAGACACAAACAATGGCCTTTTGCGCTGGTGTTAGCGGGGCATGAAATGGCCAAGGTGATGGTCGTTAGCAGGCAGGTGAGCAGCAGCAAAGGCAGCGAAAGACCGTCCACGCCTAGGGCGTAGGCACTGCCTAAGGCTGGGTTTAGCGGGAAGTATTCATGGAATTGCAATTGCCCGTTGTTGGGGTCGTATTGGCTCAGTAGCCAGCCCGCTAGGAGCAGACAAAAAGTGCTGCAAGCGTTGGCAACCAGCCGGGTCAACACGATGTTTTCTCGGGGGATGGCGGCCAACAACAAAGCCCCTAGGGCTGGAGTCCAAAGCAGCAGGCTGAGTATCCCCATAATGGTGTGATTTTGATAGTGAATGGCGGGTGTTAGCACCCAAGCTTAGCAAGTTTAAGTCTGTTTGGACAAGTGCTTACAGCAAGTCTTGGTGGCTAGAGCGGGCCTGCTCGTCGAGTGCTTGCAGCGTTGTTCGCGCATTCCCCAACAAGGTTGCACGCAGCAGCTCATCTTTGGCCAGTTCAGTCAGTGCCGCCACCCACGCTTTAGGGTCTAGCTCAACCACTAGGCCGTCGTGGCGGTGCTGCACCACATCGGCGCAGGCACTGCTTGGGGAATAAATACCCACCGCACCGCAACGGGTGATGTCAAAGAACTTGGTGTAGGAACGGGCCTTGTTAAAAGGCGACGACAACAGCGGGTTTAGCCCGATATGGCGCGGTTGCAGGGATAAAAAGGCTTGGTAACTCAGCCAGGGCATGGGGTGAACGACTGTGGTGCGGGGCAGTTTTTTATACAACCTATTCACCGAGTAACCGCCGATTATTTCAAAGCAAAACCGCTCGTTTTCCGCCAGAGCCTGGGTCATGACCGGCAGCAACCAGTGGGCATCCTGCTTGTGTGAGGCCGAGCCATGATAAAACACCCGCAGCCATTCAGGCGGTGCAGGCGGGGGTGCTGGTAACACCCGCATGGCCGGCCAGCCGGCGTATTTTTGGTGCAGGTACGGCGTTGACACCCACAATTGCGCGTGGTGTGTTTTCAGCCAAGCCAAATGCCGGGTAGACAGCCGCGCCAGTTTAAACCGGTAACGCCAAGGCATCCCTTGGGCGGCTTTAAAATCCAGCAGGTCGTCGTCCATAAAAAAAACCAGCTTGGCCAGCTTAGGACGCACCGCTTCGATCAGTTTTAGCCACGCTTGAGGGATGTAGCGGACGAAAATGACGACGGCATCGGTCAGGTCTTCGGGAGCAGGCAGGTCGGTGAAGTTGCAAGGGATAATTCGATGCCTGCCGCTTGCCAAAAGTGGGCTGATAAAAAAATCGGTAGAGGGGTTGGGGCGTTCTTGGACAACGTAAACAACGAACGGGCTATTATCAGGAGGCATTGATTAATAGTTCGTTGGCAAAACGACGGGCCCACTCGGTGCTTTGCTTATTGCTGATTTTTTCAAAATTTGAGATTTGCTCGGGAAAATGCAGCTTTTCCGTGTTTTTGCACGAGGATGGGGTCATTTTTCAAAGTGGGAAGTAATGAGCCGTAATGTTTGTTTAAGTTGCCTGGCAGAGGAGGGTTGTTCGGTGTCAATAAGGTACTGGAGTGTGGTTTTGATTAAATCATCCATCGGCAAGGGGTCAAGTACGGTGGTTGTACGGAGTGCATTTTTGATTTTGTTATAAAAATGCTTATGCAGTGCCGCTTCGCCTAACTCCAGGTATTGGGCATAGATTTTTTCTTTGATTTCGCCGCCTGCGTGCATGAAGCCTTGCTGCCTGGCAGACAATTTCGCTTTACCCAGATTGATAAATTTGCTTTTGTGTTGCGTACAGGACCTTATGCGGAACTCTCGGTAGATAAGGTCTAAGTTGCAGTAGTAGTTTTCAACTTCTTTGTTTTCTTTGGTGAACAGATGGTGGTTGCCTTGACTTACATTGAAATCGAGGTTTGCCCTCATAATAATTTTTGCTGAGACGTGTGTGATGGGTGTCCGGTGTTTCATGCGACGGAAAAAAAAAGCATTATTCCTTTCCCGTTCGCCGGGTATTAAGTTGTAAAAGCTTTTGGCTACGATAATAGCGTCGATATTTTTGGGGACGGCGTTGAAAAAATCGTCAAGAGGTTGTTTCGGGCATAAAAATTCATCGCCATCAACTAAGGCGATCCACTCTAAATCACTCCAAATAGACAGGGCAAAACGGCAGGCACCCGTGGTTTTTTTTCCTTGGTAGTGGGCTACAACGGGGTCGTGTAGCACAAAAACTTCAGCATCTGAAAAGATTTTTTCAAATGCTCGAATTAATTTTAACGTATTGTCTGTTGATAAGTTGTTTATTATGAAGAATTTACGAAAGCCCAGCGTGTAATGCCAAAGTAAATTAAAAAAGATAATGTCTTGTTCGTCTTTGACAATCGCTACAAAGGCGGCTTTTTCTAAGGGGCGGGTGTTTGTTGGGCAGACGGCTACGGGAGTAGATAACTCGTAACCGACAAAACTTTTGGCCAATGTGTAGTTGTAGGGGTCTAGTTGCTTGATGTTGTCGATTTCAGTAACGCGTTGGTATTGATGGTTGTCCATCAAAAAATTAGCCAGCACTTTAGCGACACTGGTATGACGCACCGCCAAATTAGCCGTTTCCAGCAAGGCAATGGCTTGCTCCAGTTGTTGGGTCTTTTTTAGCTCGTGCGCTTTAGCTAGAACAGCCGGGACGTTAGGTTGCACAGTCATTAAGCTCCAGATTGTGGATCAGTTTGTCAAATAATTCTTTGTCAAAATCATCATAAAAATCAACATACTGATTATTTTCTTCAGTATTTTCTGGCGCACAAAAACGGTCGAATCCAAAGTTCGCTACGATAAAATTATTAGTAAACCGATTCCTTGCCCAAATTTTTTTTCGGTCTGCGTATGAAAGCACTGTGGTTGCGTTTGAGAATGTATCGGAGAGCGTTTTTATTGCACGCTGCCTTTGTTCCATGTTGAGTGGAAATCGATTCAGCCTGGCCATGTAAAGAGTCGCTTCGCTAGGCAGACTGGGGTTTGAATGCTGTTTTTTTGGGTAAGAAAATGAATCGTCTAACGTTAACCCTAAAATAGCAAAAAACCGGTTAAATATACTTAGCGGGTCTTGGCAGCACAGTTCGTAATTTATGGCGTGTATGGCGTTTTTGCCGAACTCTCCTCCCCAAAAACGGCACAGTTGCTTGTAGTCGAAGCGGTGGCTGAAGTCAATATCAAAGTAAAACTTGTAAATGCTATGGCGGTATTGGGTGTTAGCGTGCTTGATGTGCTGGTTGTACTCGGATTCGAGCAAGGTATCTTGTCTTCGAAGAAAAACAATAATTTTGTAAGTATGTTCTCCAAGCACGTTTTTTAGGTTTTTTAGGCAATTAACGTCTCTAATGAACTCAAATTCCTCTGAGCTTAGAATAATACTGCTGCATTTTTTTTTGTTTGCCGCATCCATAACCGCACTCATTAAGTCGGCCAACTCGCCAGTCTCTTTTTTTTTGGCCGCCCAAGCAATTTGATGGTGTCCTGCATCCACCACCCCTTCGGTAGGGTAGTAAAAGCCGTGCTCTTGCAGCTTGTCCTTGTTTTGTTGGAAAAAATACTGGAGTGCGGTGCTGCCGGTTTTGTGTGTGCCGATGTGAATATAGAAGTTCATTTAAGTGAGGACAATGCCCGTGGGTTTTAGGGGTGTTTTTTATTGCCGACTTTGTAGTTTTGGTTGTGTTTCAGGCGGGTGTTCTGTGTTGGTTTTTTCTAGGGACAGCAAGCGGCTAATGCAGAACCGTCTCGTGGTGCGTTAGGGTAATAAATTTTGGTTTAGGGTAGTGGCTGTTTAGCGGGTGCAAGATACAACCGTGTATTCGTGCAGCATCTACCCGGGTACTGGCAACGCCCTGATACCTTTTTCAAAGAAAAACAGTGGCGTTGTTGCGAGTGTCCAGTACCCTGTGGTCATTATTTTTTGACGCGAAATACAACTCGCCGGCGTACTTCTTCGGTGCCGTCGTCTTTTGTAATGGTTTTTTCGGTGATGACAAACAGGCCTAGACCCCTGACGTTAATGCGTCCTGGTGCGGCTGTGGCGATTTGGGTTTTTAGTTCGGAAAAAAGAGACTGGGTTAGGGTTACAGCCCGGTTTTTGTTTATTTTTCCCAGCGTGTCTGGGTGGCTTGTTTGAAGCGATGCAACCAGTTCGGTAGCTTTGACTTGGTTGGTGGTTGGTACGGCTTCTGACATGGCGGTTTCCTTAGGGTTAAAGAATTACGGGTTTTTCGGGTGGCTGCTGTTTTTGCGAGCCGGGTTTGCGTTGCAGCACCCTGCTTAAGGGGTTACGAAACCGGGTTGATGGTTTTTAAGGTTTTGCGTAACGTGTTCAGCTCAGGATTTAAACCGGCTGCTACCACAATGGCGGTTTCTGATTCGCCTTGGCGCTTGAACCAGCGGTTGGCCAAGCTAAGGGTGTCGGCTAGGGTGAGTGCGGCCATTTCTTCCTGAAGCAGAGTGATGCGGTGGTGGTGGTTAATCCACGCTTTGGCTTGTTCTGTTTCATGTGCAGAAAGCAACACGGCTAACTCTTCTGTTAAAGACGGGTTGGCGCGTGGGATTTTTCCCACCACGGTGGTTTTTGGCCGTTGTGTTTCAGGGTTGTATTCGGTGCGTATCAGTTGCACCACATTTTTGCGGATGCGAAAGTGCATAGATTTGGCTGCGGCATGTGCGGTAAATTCCGGGCAGTATACTGCCCGTTAAGACAGATGCAAGCGGTTTTTTAAAAAAGCCGGTCGGTTCAGATTAAGCCTAAGTTTTTTGGTCGTGCCGATGGGAAAATCCGTTCCACAGCGGTTTCTGACAAGCCAAACTGGGCTTGGAACAAACCGCCGATCACACTGCGGTTTTCATTGAGGACGGGATAATCCCGGCCTTCGAACAGCGTGCCGGCGGTGAGTTGGGTTTGGTCGCCGACAATACGACCGCCCTTGATACCGCCGCCTAATACCCAGTAAACCGTGCCGTGGCCGTGGTCTGTGCCACGGTTGCCGTTTTCCCGGAAGGTGCGACCAAACTCGGAGATAACCAAAACCACGGTTTTCTGCCACAACGGGCCCATTTCCTTAGCAAAGGCATTAAGGCCCGCACCGAGGGCGGCTATTTTGTTGGCGAGCTGACCCTGCGCTGCGCCTTGGTTGAAGTGGGTGTCCCAGCCGCCTACGTCGACGAAGGCAATGTTGAAGCTGTCCTTCATCAGCACAGCCATGCGCTGGGCCTGTTTCTCAAAGCCCTGGGACGCTAGGGCGCCTCGGCTAGCCTGTTCCATTTCGGCAGCTAGGTCTTCGGTGACCGCCTGGTTAAGAGCAAAGCCTTGCTTGACGTATTCGTTAAGACCGCTGCCTTGGTACAGCTCTGCTAGGATGTCCGCTTGCCGGTCGGCAAACACGGGTCTTTTTTGGCCTTTTAACGACAAGTTGGCAATGGCCGCAGGGCCTTTGCCGACAAGGGGCAGGCTGTCGGTGAATGAAATGGCCTGGACGGGACCGGACACGGTGCTGACCAGACGATTGAGGAAACCGGATGAGTAATTTTTGTGGCCGACCGAAGGCTGGCCTAGTTCTATGCGGTCTTGGGTTTCAAAATGGCTGCGCGAGACAGTATCTGTGCCTGCAAACGGTATAAACGCCACGTGGCCTTGTTGGAACAACGGCCAGATGCTGTTTTTAAGGGCCGGGTGCAACGCCCAGTCTGCGTTGATCGGCAGGGCGGCGTTTGGATCAGCGGGGTCGGGGCGGGCCACGGCAATACCGGGGCGGGTCTCGTAGTAAAGCGTGCTGGAGTAGGGCACTAAAATGTGGGTGGCATCGTAGCCGCCGCGCAAAAAAACCAACAGGAAACGGGTGTCTGTCCCGGTAGCGGCGAACAATTTTACCGGGCCTGCCAGCAGCGGGGTTGAGGCGGCGAGCACGTGCAAAAAATGGCGGCGGTTCATGCGGTTCTCCGGTTAGCGGTAGAGGAATTCGGGGGCCGAGAGCAGAAACGTGTTCCATTCCTGGGCAGACTGGGCTTTTGCTAGAGCGGTCTTGGTTTGTGCCGAAAGCCGAGTCTCTAACGTTTTGAACAAAGGCCGTTCGGCCAGTTTTTGTTGTTTTAGCGAACCGTGGGCACTGCTAGGGGACAGTTGACTGTTAACAATTTGCTTGGCTACGGCAAAACGTTCGGTTAATTGCGCGGGGCTGATCCAATCTTTTTCAGTCATGCCGTAGCCGTCAGGGGTCGGGTGGCCGTACAGGGGTTGATCCAGTTTGTTTAGCCAGTGGACAATCGGGTCGGTTTGGGTGATGAGCTGGCCGTCGTAGGCCAAGCGAATGGCGGATACAATGTAGTGCATGGGATGGCTTACTTTTTTCCCTAGGGAAGCGGTAAATTCCTGAGATTCCAGCAAGCTGCGCAAACTGGCGGCTATGTCGCCGCCGCTGGCGGTGAAGGTGGCAGCCACCTTGTCGACTAGGGCGGGCGAGGGGTTGTCGCAGACAAAATAAACGGCCAGTTTATGACTAATGAATTTTGCTGTCGCCGGATGGTTGGCCAATAAATCGATTACACGTTCTACTTCGGCAAAGCCTTCGCCCGGGATAGATGTGCCTAAGAAGCGTTTCTCGCCGAAGTCGTGGCGCTTAGGATTGAACTCAAAAGCACCCTCCCGCAGGTAATAGCGGTGCAGAGCGGGGCGCATTTTAGGTTGTGTGTCTGTCCAGTTGACGCCAACCCCAGTGAGAATTCTCGCCAGCTCCTGCACGTCTTGCTGGGTGTAGCCGCTGCCTACGCCCATGGTGTGCAGCTCCATCAGCTCCCGGGCGTAATTTTCATTGAGTTTACCCGCCGCGTTGTGGGTATTGTCTAGGTAAATCAGCATGGCCGGATGGCGCACGGTGGCCATTAGCAAGTCGCGGAATTTACCTAAAGCATGGGGGTGTATGGCGGTGTCTTCGTAATCGGCCAGCAACGCACCGATGTCCGCCTTGCGGTGGTAGACGTTAAAGTGGTTCAGCCAAAACCAGGTCACTTGTTGTTTGAGTTGCCAAGGGGAATGCAGCGCACGCCATAAGTGGCGCTGGACGGTTTCATTTAGCAACTGCCGGGCGGATTGGTTTTTGGCTTTTCGTATGGCCTGCTTTTGTTCTTCGGGCAGGGTTTTGAAGGCCTGGTGAGTTTTTTGGAATTGTTCGGCGATTAAGGCTTCGCCTTTTTGCTCGATGGAAAGGCTGGCAATCAGGCTGGCAATGGGGGCAGGCAGGCGGTCATCACCGTTGGCGGGAGCGGCGAGCTGGCGGTCTAAGTATGTTTTTTTGCCCTGGCTTTGCAGTTCATCGACCGATTGGCTGCTGATGCCGTAGCCAATTCGGTTTAACCATTGCACCTCTTGGCCGGTCAGGGGCGCACCGAAAGCAGCGGTGCCAATAAAAAATAACAAAAAAACGGTGCAGGCGTGCTTCATGGGCGGCTCCTTAAGCATCAGGGGTAGCCGGTCAAAGCGGACCGGGCGTGTGGCGGTTTTGTTTTTAAGTGTGGCTGTCCAGGTTACGGCATGTGTCCGGGCCTTAACACTCCATAAACCGGAGGCTTTTTGCGCCGCGAGCCTTAAATGCGGGCAAGCGGTTAAAGAAGGCTGGGGCTTAGGGTTCGTCCACGACGGGGTTGATGAGTTCACCGATGCCCTCGATGGCAATCCGTACGGTTTGCCCCGGACGCAAATAGCCTCGCGGCTGCATGGTGACACCAACCCCTGCGGGCGTACCCGTGGCAATGACGTCACCCGGTTCTAAAGTCATGGCTTGGGTTAGGTACGCTACCATTTCATAGCAATTAAAGAGCATGTCGCGGGTGTTGGCGGATTGACGCAAGTCACCGTCTACCCAGGTTTTAAGGTCTAGGTTGTGCGGGTCGTCGATTTCATCGGCGGTCACCAGCCACGGTCCTAAAGGCCCTGCTGTGTCAAACGATTTGCCCACCGTCCAAGTGGGCGAGTGCCTTTGCCAATCCCGCACGGTGACGTCGTTGGCGATGGTGTAACCTGCAATCACGCGGCGGGCGTCCTCGGCGGCGACATGGCGGCAACGCTTACCGATAACAAACGCCAGCTCGCCCTCGTAATCCATTTTATCCGAGACTTTGGGCCTGTGTATGGCGTCCAAATGACCGATGACGCAAGTGCTTTGTTTGCTGAAAAAAGTGGGGTACTGGGGTTTTTCCCGTCCTGTTTCGGCGATATGATCGGCATAGTTCAGGCCAATACCTAAAAACTTGCCGGGTCTTGGGATGGGGGCGTGCAGTTTGACTTCGTTCAGGCCAAGCCGCTGTTTGCCGCTAGCAGCCAGTGCTGTTAGGGCATCTGTGGCCGAGCGGCCGGCGCTTAGAAAATCAATCAAAGTGGCTGGAATGCCCGGGACGTCCAAGCCGTCAACGACCGCATCGCCGTCCACTAAGCCTACACGCGGCCGCCGGTTATGGCTAAAGGTAACCAGTTTCATCGAAATGTTTTTTCTGTACAATAGGCAATTTTCGGTGTCCGATTATAACGCTCGCATGCTTAAAAGCGATATCCTTAACAGGACTTATCCCCTTAAAGTTTTTGATGTCACCGCCTTGCTGCGGTTGGCCGGTCTCTTGCCGGCTTTGTAGAAAGCTTGTCGCCAATACCGCCCATTCTAGGGTGCCCAAACCGTTTACCCCTCACGAGGATAATAACAATGAAAGAAAATTGGATAGCCCCCTCCATTTTGTCGGCCAATTTTGCCAAGCTAGGCGAGGAAGTGGACAAGGTTTTGGCCGCAGGTGCCGACATCGTGCATTTCGATGTCATGGACAACCATTTCGTCCCTAACCTGACTATTGGCCCGTTGGTTTGCGAAGCCTTGCGCAAACACGGGGTGACCGCCCCCATCGACGTGCATTTGATGGTCGAGCCGGTTGACCGGATTGTCCCCGATTTTGCCAAGGCGGGTGCCAGCATCATCACCTTTCACCCGGAAGCGTCCGTGCATATAGACCGCAGCTTGCAGTTAATCCGGGAGCAGGGTTGTAAAGCGGGGTTGGTGTTCAATCCGGGAACGCCGTTGCATTATCTGGACTACGTCATGGACAAAATCGATATGATTTTGTTAATGTCCGTCAACCCAGGCTTCGGCGGGCAATCGTTTATCCCGTCCGCCTTGGACAAATTGCGCCAAGTGCGTCAACGCATTGACGACAGCGGTTTTGATATCCGCTTGGAAATCGATGGCGGCGTAAAGGTCGAAAATATCCGGGCTATCAAGGAAGCGGGTGCCGACACGTTTGTGGCCGGGTCGGCTATTTTCGGCAAGCCGGATTATAAGAAAGTGATTGATGACATGCGGGCTGAGTTGGCTCTGGCAATTTAGGACGGTCTGCCACTCCGGTATTTGATGGACCCGGTTAGACGGTGGTCTGGCTGGGTGGCTTCCGGCATCGAGTCGGCTGCAATTTTCTCGCGTAAGGTAATTTATGGTTTTTAAAGCGTTGAAAGAGATAGAAGATTTTCTTGCGGCCAATCAATTTGACCAGGCATTAGCGGCGGCCGAGCAGGCGATACAGGCGTATCCAACCGAATTTGAGGCTTATTTTTTCTGTGCCGAAGCGTGTTTAGCTAAGGGCATGGGCGAGCAAGCCATCCATAATTTGGCACAAGCCTGTGCACTAAGCCCTAACAATATCAAATGCTTGGGTCGGCTTGCAGAAACCCTACTGAAATCCGATCGACTGGATGAAGCTGCCGATTATTACCAAAAAGTATTGCAAATTGAACCGTTGGCTTGGGCCTACATCGGTCTTGGTAATGTGTATGAAAGAAAAGGTGAGATAAGCCAGTGCATCCAAAATTTTCAGCAAGCTCTTCAGGTAATGGGCGATCACCAAAGGCCTTCGGTCGGTTTGCTGTTACGGTTGATAAAACTACAAAAGCAGCAGAACGATCTTGCAGGCATGATCGATTCACAGCAAAAAATGCTGTCAGCGGTTTCTGATGCGGCAGATAAATACGAGGCACTTTGCAATTTGGCCCGGTCTTATTTTCTGTTGGACAGGTATCAAGATTCGGTTGATCATTATTTGCAGGCCATTGAAATTTCGAGTGGCTGGTCTAAGGCTTATCTGGGTTTGGCAGACGCCTACCGGATGCTGGAAAACAAGGATGAAGAAATTATAGCTTTGCAAAAAGCCAACGAAATTTACGAAAAATACGAAACCACTCAGCGCTTGGAGACGCTTATGCAAGGTATGACACCGGTTGTGGCAGTGCACGTCACAGAGCCTCTGACTACGACCGAAAAACAGACCATGATAACCGCCGATTACGGTCAGGCTGATTTATCCTTGTTGGTGAGCAGTATTTTTCAGTCCAGGTTGTTCAATTTTCTGTACTACAGACAGCAAACTGGAGTGCTTTTTGGCTTGACAGAGGCGGTGGAGCATTTCTTGCGCCAAGGTGCTGCCTTAGGCTTTAAGCCCATGCCTTTTTTTGAGTTTGGCGACTACAAAAAACTGAACCCTGACCTGCCTAAACTGACGGATGCCCAGTGTTTTGTGCATTATGTACTCGAAGGTCGTGCAGAAAAACGGTACTACAATGACACCCTGTTGAGGCGGGATGCTTCGGAGCTGCGCATTAACCCTGAGTTTGATGCGGTGTGGTACGCCTCGTTGATAACGGACAGCAATAACACTTTAAGTGTCCATGAGCATTATTTGGCTATCGGTTGGCGGTATGGGCTACCTCCTAACCGCCAGGATTTTGACAGCAAGTTTTACTTGGACTGCTATAACGATGCTTGTACAAGTGATTTGCCGCCTTTTCTGCACTATCTTAAAAATAAAAACGGGCGCTTTGCCAGCCAAGTAGAAGCCAATCATTTGGTTCATGCGATACATACCTCCGATGAGTTTGATTCAATTTTGTATCGTATTCAAAACAAAAAGCCCATCCCTGAAAAAATGTCAGATATTTTGCATTATATTTGTCACGGAGTTGAGTTAAAGCTTGATCCTAATACCAATTTCAGTACGGAATATTATGTCCGTAAATATCCAGATATTTTAGCCAGCGGCATGAATCCTTTTGTCCATTACCTGAGTAATGGCAGGCGAGAAGGAAGAACAAACAAGTTTGACGCACAAAAATACATCAGTCCTGGCAAGTGTACTTTTGATCCCAACAAACCAACTGTGTTAGTGGTTTGCCATGAAGCATCAAGGACTGGGGCACCCATTTTAGGTCTGAGGCTAATAGAATATTTGGTACAAAAAGCCAATATCATTAGCTGGAATGGCAAGGAAGGACCGCTCACGGAGGATTTTGCTGAAACGAGTTTTGCTGTAATCAATACCTCTTTTGACCATATAGATTCGGTTTGGTTAATTAGAGCATTAAAAAAGCTTTTTGATCCGCAAGTTGCGGTGGTTAATTCAGCAGTTGTCTCAGACGTTGCAGTTGCTTTGCATGAAGAAAAAGTGCCTTTGGTCGCCTTGGTTCATGAATACGGTGACTACATGGGAATTCAAGCATTACAAATTCTTTGCGTTGCCAATAAAGTTGTGTTCCCCTCGGAAAGTGTCAAAGCTAGTGTGGATCGTGTCAGCCTTAAGCTAAGCGGGATTCTCCGCACAGAAGGTATTGCTGTTAGGCATCAAGGCCGTTGTATACCACCTGCGAGCAAGGAAGAAAACGAAAAAGCCCTTAGTACGGAAGAGATATTGCTTAAGCTGGGAGTTTCTGAAGAAAAAGAAAAACCAGTTATCGTGCTTGGTTGTGGTTGGGTTCAAATACGCAAAGGTGTTGAATGTTTTATTGATGCCGCCCGCATTTGTAAAAAGTTATTAAACAAACCCATTCGTTTTATTTGGGTTGGTGGCGGCTATAAACCTGACATTGACTTTTCTTATTCGGTTTGGCTACGTTCTCAGGTATTTAACTCTGATCTTGAAGACGAAGTGGTGTTTTTTGATGAAACTCCCGATCTAGCACCATTTTTTGAATTGGCTGATGTTTTTTTCTTGTCATCGAGATTAGACCCTTTTCCAAATGTTGCCATTGATGCGGTCGATGCTGGTGTGCCTATTGTCGCTTTTGAACGGGGAACGGGTTTTTCTGAATTTATTAACGCCCATCCTGGCATTGGTGTCGCTGTACCGTTTTTGGATGTGGAAGCGGCGGCTCAGGCCATCTGCCAATATGCGACAAACGAAAGAGGATTTGTTGACTATCAGTCCATTACAAAACAGTTTTCTTTTTCCGGTTATGCTGACTTTGTTTGGGCGCAATGCCAAGAAGCGATTGTCGAGCAACAACACATTAATGAAGAAAGCCAGTTTTTGGCTGACTCAAAGCTAATGGACGGGGAGTTTTTCAAATCTGCCCATCCCTATTGGAATCCGCAACAAACTCCGGAATACATGTATGTTTCGACGTGGACTCGGGATATTAGGGCTGCAAAAAGCAGGGTCGGTTTTAATGACAAAGTAGCCTTAAGTACGTTAGGCACTCAAATAGAAAAAACCGGCAGTATCACCCCATTGGCAGCAGCAATAAAATCTTTGGCGTTACCCTTAACACATCAAGTGTTCTATGTTGATCCCAGTGAACCTAACCCGGTGAGGCAAGGTAACACAAAAATTGCTGTGCATATCCATGCCTACAATACGGATAGCTTGCCGTCTTTGTTGCATAGGTTGAGCGGTACAGGGCAAGAGATGAGCTTTTACATCACAACCAACACAGATAAAAAAGTTAAAGAGATAGCCCAGGTTACAAAAAAATATTCGTGTGAAGCCAGTGTTGATGTTACACCTAACCGTGGCCGCGACGTTGGGCCGTTCATTATGATGATGAAAGAAAAACTGACCGAGTTTGATGTTGTTGGTCATTTTCACCTTAAAGGAACTAAAGAGCTAAATGAATCGGTGGTTCGCCAATGGCAGAATTTCCTGTATGACACATTACTGGGCAAACAGGGTGAAATGGTAGGTAAGTTGTTGGCCTTGTTTGAAAACAATCCAAAATTGGGGCTTTTATTCCAAGAAGACCCGTGTATTTCTAGTTGGGAAAAAAATATTCCTTTTGCCAAAAAGCTTCTTACTGATCTGAGCATTGATTGTGTATTGCCGGAGCGGTTGGAGTACCCGACCGGTAATATGTTCTGGGCTAGAACGACAGCCTTAGCTCCGTTAATGAGGCACGACTGGCAGTGGGCCGACTTCCCTCCTGAGCCGGTACCTTATGACGGTACGGTACTGCATGCTATTGAGCGGCTGACCCCGCTGTTTTGTGAGCTGGCTGGGCTTGAATGGGCTACTGTGCATAACCCCATGGCGAAACGCTACACATGCTAAATAGATAAGGAATCTGTGAAAATACCTAAACCTCGTTGTTTGCTGCATGTGGGTATGCACAAAACTGGATCCAGCTCAATTCAGATAACACTGAGCGAGCAACCGGCCAATCCGAGTTATGACTATTTCAAGTTTTTTGCCGATGGAAACAGCTCCCATCCCCTTTACAGTCTGTTTTCTGAGCAACCCGAACGCTACTATCTTAACCAGTTGATGGGTTGGACGGTAGCTGAGATAGACTTTTTTAATCAACACAATCAAGAACAACTGGAGCAACACTTAAAAAATACCCAGTCGGATTTGGTCATTATTTCTGGTGAGGATGTTCTGCTGTTAAACGCCGCCGAGCTGGCCGGTCTGCGGGATTTTTTGTTGCGTTACTGCCGCTGCGTCGAGGTTTTCGCGTATATTCGACCGTTTGTTCCGTACATACAAAGCATGCTGCAGCAAGTGCTTAAAGGCGGTGCTAAAGATTTTGTGCTAGATGATTTGTATCCACATTACCGGCAGGAACTGGAAAAGTTCGATACCGTTTTTGGCCGAGACCGTGTTCGGCTGGTGGCGTTTGATCCGGCTTCTTTTTGTAACGGTGATGTGGTGTGGGATTTTTGCCAACAGGTCGGCATCGTTATTGCCCCGGGTGGCGTAACTCGCGAGAACAAAGCCTTGTCTTTGGAGGCGGCGGCTTTTTTGTACGCTTATCATAAACAGGGTTTTGAGTTCGGGAGTGGGCAACTGGCCATTGAAGAGACGTGTGGAGTTATTGAGGCTTTGTCAGCAGTGGGGAAGAGAAAAATTCATTTCTCAAAAAATTTAGTGCAGTCGTTAAGCGAAAAGCACGGGGCAGACATAAAATGGGCAGAGCAGCGGCTTGGATGTTCCTTGTCTCCTACTGCGTCGCCTGAAGATACGGAAGACAGTATTTCTTGCACGGATGATTTACTGGTCTTAGCTGTCCGTTATGCCGGTCAACTGAAGCAATTGGTTTTTAACCAAACAGACCAACAACAAGTGACACCGCAAACCGTGGCCAATTGGGTGCAGTGGCTGCGTATGCAGTGGCAGGATGCACAAGCCGGGCAGATGAGTTGGCTGCGTTCAGCGGCACAATTAAAACAGGTAGCAAACCAAGTTGACTGCCTAGAGCGTAGTCTAAAAACACTGTTTTTACTGCTAAGCCAGGCCGATGCGGGCAATTCTGCCAGAGATTTATACACGCAGGCCTTGCCGCTGTTGCAAGCTGGCATGACATTGCCGAACGCTAAACAAACCATCCTGTTTAACATTGATTTGTTCAATTCTGGCCGCTTGCTCGGATGGCTGATAGACAGTGCAGACTTCACTAAAAAACAGGCTATCGAATTATACGGCAGCCAGGGGTTGCTGGGCCAAGGGATAGCTGACCGCTTTCGGGCAGATTTAGTCGGTACGGTTTGTGAACACGGATGTTGTGCTTTTGATATTGCTGTAGCTGCTACCGCCGCTGATTTCGGTGCCTGGATTGTCGTAAGGGTTGTCGGTTCCGATCAGTTTTTTTGGTTTGAGTCTAAACGGGTTAGCGGTTTGGATAAAGCGGCTTAAACCTCGTTTTGGCAAACTTGTAGAGGCTACCTGAATTCTTTTTTTTCTAGGAGTTGTACGATGAAAAACAATACCCGCCATTGGGTGGTCTTAGGGGGAGGCGGGTTTGTTGGCACTAATTTATGCAGGCGTTTGACGCGTGCAGGGGTGCAGGTGGTGGCTTTTGGTCGGAGTTCCGGTTTTCCTGACGCCTTGCGCGGTTGTCGCTGGGTATCTGGAGATTTTTTTAATACCGACGATTTAGCGGCGGTGTTGGAAAATGCCGAGTATGTGGTTCATGCAATCAGCACAGTGACTCCGGCTAAGTCTAACGAATTGCCAATAAAAGATGTTGAAGAAAACTTGATAGGTTCACTGCGGCTGATTCATTTGTGTATCGCTAAAGGGGTTAAGCGGTTAATCGTTTTGTCTTCAGGTGGAACGGTGTACGGTCCCGATGTGGCGGTGCCGACTCAGGAAGATGCGACGAATCACCCGCTGTGTTCTTACGGGGTGGTGAAGTTGGCAGTGGAGAAGTATTTAGCTATTTACCGCCACCAAGGCTTGTTAGATTCTGTCGTGCTAAGGGTGGCCAACCCCTACGGACCCTACCAACAGCCTAAAGGCCAAGGAGTCATTGCAGCGACCGTGCAAAAAATTTTGTTGAGTCAGCCAGCCGAAATATGGGGCGATGGTACCGTTACCCGTGATTACATTTATATCGATGACGTAGTCGATGCCATCATGGCTGCTGCAAGACTTGATGATGACAGTGCGCCCCGTCTTTATAACATTGGCAGTGGGATAGGCCGGACAATTAATGAAGTTATCGACAGTCTTTGCAAAATTCACGGGCCTATAGAAGTGCTCAGGCAGCCGGGACGTACGTTGGATGTGCCGGTCAGCGTTCTGAGCATACACCGTGCCCAGCAGTTTTTAGGCTGGACTCCTCGTACTGACTGGCAGGAAGGGTTAAGTGCCACCTACGGGTGGTTTTCAGAGCATTGGCTCAATAGATAGTTGGATGTTACTCAGATTGGTGAAGTTGTGGCTGATCGGATGGTTTTTTAAATTTTAAATTCATTAACGGGAGTGTAAAAATGGCAATATCGACCAATAAAAAATCTTTGCTGGTTAAAGCAGTGGAATTTGCAGCAAGCGACGACTTAGTAGGCTTCGGTGTGGGTTATCCTAAACCCGAGCAAGTATTTACCGATGAAAATCTGGTTATTGGCGGTTGGGTTGTGGGCAAAAGCAGTCCGGTAGAAACAGTTATTTTGTCTGGCGGGATTGCCTTATTGACGGTTCCCGTGGATGTGTCTCGCCCTGATATTCATGAACATTATGGGGACAGCATCAACGGCCTGTGTCCGGTACTGGATGCTGTACCACGGTGCGGTTTTTTCAAAGAAATTCCGTTAGATGCCATTACTGTGGACTGCCCTGTAGAAGTGGCTGCGGTGACTAGGGACGGCACCAAAATAGTATTGGCGGTTTTTACGTTTTCCGCAGCAGAAACTGAAAAAACCAATCCCGTTGCCCAGCAAGCACCCAGTACAAGTTCTTTCTGGCAGGTAAAAAAAGGCAACAAAAAAAAATAACGAATTTTGGCCAGATGGCGTATGAGCGTTTAGTCACGGTTTTTGATGAGGCTGAAGTGGCCGGGGATTGGGTAACCCCAATACACGTTTTGCAGTCCTTATCGAAAACTAAGGCACAGGTGCCATTGCCGGATTGGCTGTTGATGGAGGCTGTTTGGAGCAGTGTTCAGAGAAAAAAACGGCTCCATTGCGGCCATCCTGAACACGTTGCACCGAGGCAATTTTTGTGTGAACTGGAAACACTGACGTTTTGGTCACAAGTAGTCGAGTTCGATCTAAGCTTTTCCTTGTTAGACTCGTCGTATCTATACGCACAGGGTTTCAATGAAGGAACGTGCAACAGCCTGAGCCAGTTCTTGGCCCATCCACAAAGCAAACAGTTGTCTCCGCATCCTTTGTTTAATACCAGACGCTATATCAAGAGCGAACAGCTAGAAAAAACTCCGCACCACCCGTTGGTGCATTTTTTTCGTCATGCCAGTGGCTATCAGAAAAAATCTCCGCTTCCCACCCCGTATTTCGATTGTGATTGGTATCGGCTAAATTATTTACAGGGCATTCCTGGGGTAAACCCTCTGTTGCATTACTTAAGTCACTGTCATGAGCCGGGTGTGCAACCTGGTCCGCATTTTAACAACGACTATGTCCGGCAAACTCAGGATTTACCCGTCACAGCCGACCCGTTGACGCATTACCTAACAGAGTTACAACGTCTAGGGGAGGCGTTTTGCCGTCAGGGGTTTTCCCCATGCCCCTATTTTGATAGGACGTATTATTTATCGCGCTACCCGGACATAAACGCTGCGATGAAGCAAAGCGGGTTTGATCCGTTCCTGCATTTTGCGACGATGAGTACAGCCGAGGGAAGATGGGGGCATCCGTGGTTATGTCAACATAGGGCGACGCCGGAAACATTAGCTCATTTTGCTGCCAAAAAACGGCTAGCGGTGCTGGTTTTGGGAATGCACCGTAGCGGTACTTCGGTGTTGACACGGGTTATTAGTCTATTAGGGATGGATTTGCCCAGTCGCCTGATGGTGTCAGATGGCAACAATGAAACCGGGTATTGGGAATCTTTGGAATTGGCCAATATCCATGACCAAATATTGGCTTTACTGGGTTCAAGCTGGGATGGTGTATTGCCCGTTAGTGATAGTCAATTGTTGGCTAATCCACACGCTCAATCACTCTTGGTTAATTACGTTGCTCGGGAGTTTGTGGATTCCGAGTGCTTTGTGTTAAAAGACCCGCGTATGTGCAAGCTGGTGCCGTTATGGTTAAGTGCGCTGCAAGCACTTAATGTACAAATAAAAATTGTGATTGCGTTTAGAAATCCTCTGGAAGTGGCTCTTTCCTTGCAAAAAAGAAACGAGTTTCCATTAGAAAAATCTTATTTGCTGTGGCTGCGGCATGTATTGGAAGCAGAGCAGCACAGCCGTGGAATTGACCGTTGTATAGTCAGCTATGCGCAGCTCTTGGCAAACCATAAGACAGTGATCAAGCAATTGGAAAGTCTTTTTGGGGCACAATGGCCTATTAATTGTTCCGACGCAGCGTTGGCCGAAATTTCCCAGTTTATCGATAGCAAACATTACCATCAGCGTGTACCTAAGGCCAGGGTGTTGACTGCCCAGCTTCCTGAATGGGTTGCAAAAACCTACGCCGCCTTGCACCGGCTGTCCAAAAACGGCAGTGATGCTCGCGCACTGCGGGTTCTGAATAAAATTTCCGGTGCTATCCAACAAGCCGATAAAATTTATGCCCCTGTTATTGCCAACATGGCTGAAACGGCGCAAGCAATGACCGGCACACACTAATGGGCGCAAAAATTAAGTTGGCAAAAAAAACAGGGACTGTTCAGTAAGTTGCTAAAAAGCAGTTTTTTTAAAGCTTTTTGCGATGAAATTTTTTACTCTGCTAACACTCTGTTTCCAAGGTTTTCAGCCAAGGTGTTTATGGTTTATTTTTTACGTTCTAGCCCTAGGGCTTGGTTTTTGGTGGGTTTTTTAGCCTGCGTATTTTTGCTGTTGATGGGGGCCTACTTCCAGTTCGTCGATGGCTTGGAACCTTGCCCCTTGTGCATTTCCCAGCGCATCGCTATTTTTTTGGTGGGGGTGTGCTTTTTGGTGGCGGTGCTCCACAACCCGGGTGTCTTGGGCATCAAAATTTACGCCATTGTCGGTGCAACGCTGGCCTTGTGCGGGGCTGCGTTGTCCACGCGCCACGTTTGGTTGCAACAGTTGCCGCCTGAGGAGGTGCCGGAATGCGTGGGTGGCAGTTTGGAATACATGCTGGCGTATTTTCCGCTAACCGAAACCCTGAAACTGATGCTGAGCGGCACCGGTGACTGCGCGGAGGTTAATTGGACCCTGTTGGGGTTCAGCATGCCAGCGTGGACATTGCTGGCATTTCTAATGCTGGCCACGCTGAGCCTTTTACAAGCATGGAATACAGCCCGAACTGGTTCTAAACCTGACTCAAAAAAAGTCAAAACGTAGCGACAAGTGGCTGACGGTGGGGTGGGCGTTGTCGGTTGTGCGCAGGTTTAAACTGAAACTTTTGGCAGGTATGGCACAAACTACTGAGAAGTAGATATTTGCGGAGATTAAGCGAATACGGCGGGGGTAAAAAAACCCGGTTTTTGGCAAAACCGGGAAGCGTTTAAGACGTTTTTTCGCAACAGGGACACCCTTGTTCTTGGTTTTCTAACACCCGGTGCGGTGCAACCGGTCGCTAACGCTTAGTGGATGGTGGCTAAGTTTAACGGCTGGGCCAATTTAATGCTCAAGAACTCGGTGTTGTCGGAGTTAGCGTCGCGGCCGCCGGTGGCAGGGTAGTTGTTGTCGTTGATAATTAACAAGGTGCTGGCATCTAGCGGCAATACGCTTTCGATGGTGACGAACGGGAAAGTGAAGGTGGTGCTGCCATCGGCGTTCAAGTCGTGCGGGTCGGGGAGGTTCATTAAGTCGACAAGCTCGGTTTTGCTGACAAAACCGCCAGAAGCTACGCCGGCAATGTCAATCAAATACACTTTTTTAAACGGTGCAGGGGCTCTAGTGGCCGTGCCGCTGTTGCGCTCTAGCACTAAAAACTGATGGTCGTTAATGGCGGTCATGTCGCCAATCGCCGTGCCGTCGTTTTCCATTTGGTACAGCCAGTGCGTGTTAGTGTAGCGGCGGGTGCTAATTCTAAATTCGTTGATACGCAGAATTTTGTTGGTGCTGGCGTTAATGGTGTTGTCGCCGTTGACCGTGCCTTCTAGTAAGGTGTACAAACGGGTGCCGGCTGGATTGATGGCCATGCCTTCAAAACCGCGCGATGTGGGCAAATTGGGGGTGGCGCCGGCTAGGTGGGGATTTTGCGGGGCCATCACTTCAACACCGGTAGCACTAGAACCAGGCGGGATGACGTTAGGCAGGCGAAATTCTGCCCGCAGCACCCGGCCATTGGCACTGGTTTCAAGCAAAAACGGCCCAAATTCTTCGCCGAACCACAAATGGCCACGGCTGTCTTGGCGTACCGATTCTAGGTCAAAATCGTAACCGGTTAATAACCGTCTTTGTTGGATGGTTTTGGCAACCGGGATGTCGTTGTTGCCGTTAGGGTAGTGGCTGTGATCTGCGGTAATGTCAAAGCCAACTCTATGATTGGGGTCGCGCAAGGTGATGAAGCTTTGTGCGTTGAATCGTGGTAACACATGACCACTCCAGTAATTAACCGGCCATACTGCGCCGCTGCCGACTACGGCCTGACCGTTCCAGGTTTTAAAGTCGGGCCTGACGGCGTACAGGCGCAGTAAGGTGTCTGCGGAGTTGGTCTTGGCGCCGAAACCGTTGTCCGCCATAACTCGAAAGGTGTTAGGAATGGGGCCGTGCAAAACAGCGGAAACGCCTTGTACCGGCTGTTTGTTAAGCAGCGGCAAGGCATTGCCGCCCGCACCGGGACCGGCAAATTGGCCTGAAGTCGGTCCTCTGGAGAAGGCGTTAGCGGGCATTAAGGCAAAGCCGGACAATTCAGCCGCTTGGGCGGATGTTGCAAACAAAGCCGCACTTAACGCGGGCAGCAAAGCCATGTGGACAAATTTTTTCATAGAGGACATAAGCGGGTTACTCCGTTATCAATCAATTGAAGGCCAATGGGGGATGAAGAAATCCGGTACAAGCCGGATGCACCGCCCGTTAGTGGGGCGGCAAAGGGCATGGTAGCTAAGGATTTTTACCAGAATATGAAATTGCCCGGGTCGGGCGAAAAAACCAGGCCTTGTCGCAGGGAGGTGGCGCGTAGAGGTGCTACAAGATGTTGGCGTAATCCATTTCCAATTGCCTGAAGTTGAGCGAGGTCATAAAGCGGCTAAAACTCATCCAGGCCGAAAGGCCCATCAGGTCGGCGAATTGAGGCGGCAAAAAACGCGGTGCCGCTACGGTGCCTTCTTCGACCAAGTCACTTAACACTTTCATGTCTTCAATCATGGTTTTGCCGCAAAACAGCAAGGGGATGCGGTCGGGCTTGCCTTTGTTGACGGCCAGACGAATGAAGTTGTAGGTCAGGACAAAACCTTTAATGTAGGTCAAGTCTTTGGTAAAGGGTTTGCCATCGGCCATGCTGCCCCGGAACACCCGGCTGCTAAAGATGTAGCTTTCCTCTTCGGCTAAGCCTTTGTCTCTAAAAAAATGGAAAACATCAAGAAAATTGGCACCTTCCTCGGCCAAGGTGATGGCGCGTACCCGGTTTATTAAATTCATCAGGCGGTTTGGAGTGGAACTGAAGGTGAGGATTTCCATGAGTACCGCTAAGCCCTCTTGGGTGATGGTAGCTGAAGGCGGGCCCTTGCCAAAAAAAGTGCAATAAGGTTGTGCCATGCCGTTTAAGGTGGTGCCTAAATGTACCCAAATTTCATGAACTTCCAGCACTTGCAGGTCACGTTTGTTGAATAAGGCATCGGCACGCAGCTTGACGTAATCGGTGCCGGCGGCGGCATCGGCGACAATGCCGTCACTGAGCATGGCCCTAAGCCCTGTACCCGGGAACAAGTGGCTTATTTTCTCATTTAAAATGTCCACTGCTGTCGCCGCAGTAATGGTTTTGGGTTCTTCGGTCAGTATGTCCAATTGCAGCAGTTGGGACAGTGTTTCTTCCATCATGCTGCCTAAGTCGGCGATGGTGGGGTCGCCGACATGAAACACATCCAACGACGAGCCGTATAATTCCTGCGAGGCGTTGGCGAACGCTTCTGTGCCACGGTCTTCCAGCATGTAGACCACGTCTTGGTATTCGCGGCAAATGCGGCGCATGATGACGCTTAAGGGGTTAAGCTGGCCCAATCGCCTGACTAAATCACGCTCAATTTCATGGAATTCCGCCCTTTTTTCTGTCGGGTCAAAGCCTAGGGGGCGATTTTGGTAATAGATCCGGTCAATTTTTGGCAATTCACGGCAGCCACGGGCAAAAAAATCTTGTTTAATGCTGTCGTCCCATTTAATTGCATCGAGTATCCGAATGGGTTGCTGTGCTTTTACGATGCGGTCAGAAAGACTTTTTATTTCAGTGAGATAGTTTGTTGGTTTGGAGAGAATGGGCATGGTTATTGTTCTGCAATAGGGTGCGTGAGTCGGTGGTTGTCGGTTTCTGCGCGGGCGGCTTTTTGTTTAAAGGGCATTCTCGGCCCGTGTAACAAGCCGCAAAAACGAGGTACAGCTAACAGCCTGCGGCCAGGCTGTCAAGGGTTAAAAATCGGGATTCTTTAACAGCACCATTTAACCTTAGGCTACTGCCACACTGCACGCGCTGTACGCGAGGCTTTACTAGGAAACGGCGGCCTCGCCTGAGGCGGCGATAGTGTATCGGGTATGGCATTAAGAACAGGCTGACTGAGCCGGCCTTGTCTGTATTTGTCCTTGTAGGGGTGTCGGCGGGGTTCACTGCCCGGGCACGGGTGTTTTTTTCTCGGCGAATTGGGGCATAGCCGGCAGGTTAGGCTGGGCAAACACCGTGTTGTGGTCAGGGAGTTCAGCGGGTGCTCTTAGGGCGTTAAGTAAGGCTGTGTCGTGGTCGTAGATGTCTGGGTAAAACGTCAATTGGTTGTCTTGGTTGACGGCGGCAGTGGTGTAAAAAAACAGCACTGGAATGGGTTGTTTTAACGTGACCCGCTTGTTTTTTCCGGCGTGGATGGCGGTTTGTATTTTTTCCGCATCCCAGACACCTTGGCCTTTTAGTGCGAACGCAGCGAGTATTTCTGGTTTTTCAACCCGTACGCAACCGTGGCTAAAATCCCGGCGCGACCGGTTAAACAGGGCGTTGGCCGGAGTGTCATGCAAATAAACATTGTCGTCGTTGGGGAACAGAAACTTTATTTTACCTAAGGCGTTTTTTTTCCCAGGCAGTTGCCGTACTCTGGCCTTGCCTTCTTTTAGCAAAGCTAGGGTTTGTACTGAAAAGCCGATGGGTTTTGAATCGACGACCACTTCCATGCCTTCCCGGGCTAAATGGCTGGGATCACGCAACAGTTTGGGAATGAGTTCATTTTTGGTAATGCTATAAGGCACATTCCAGTAGGGCATAAAATCTATCTGGCTTATTTCGGCCATCAATACGGGGGTTTGCGTTTTGAGTGCTTGACCAACCACTACTTTCATGGTGGTGGCTTCTGGTGTAAGGGCGTTAAGGTCGTCGAACGCCCACAGTTGAAAAGCCGGGATGTTAACAATGACGGCGGGGCCGCTACTGAATTCTGGCAACCAACGGGTGCGTTCCATGGCCAGTTCAATTTGGGTGACGCGCCGGCTGAGGGGAATGTTCAATTCTGTTAGGGTGGTGGGCCCTATTACGCCATCCGCAGCTAAGCCGTGGCGGCTTTGGAACGTTTTCACGGCGGCCACCAAATCCACGGTGTAGCGGTCAGGGGCGGTCGCGTCGTAGGCGGGTACTGTGGCCATATCACCGGTTTTGTACAGAAACTGCCTCAATTCTGCGGCTTGGGGAAAGTAGGCACCCGGTCGCAGCGGCGTATTGACGGCCAAGTGCAGGGCTGGGGTTGTTTTCGCCAGTTCCCGGTAAGCGGCTAGGGCTGACTTCAGTTGCCGGTATTGCTTGAGTTTAGGTTCAGCTAACGCGGGCAAGTCTAAGAGGGTGCTTTGGTTGATGTGGTTTTTGATCCAATGGGACCACGCTTGCGGATTTTTTTCCTTGGGCCTGAGTTTGTAGTGGATGCTCTGCGGGTTGATACGGCCGTACTGGATATCATGCAGGTATCTGAGCAGGGACAAACTTAACGCAGTATCGAAGTCACCCGCTACTTTGTTGGCTGTATCATGCGGTTGCAACAACGCTTCGGGCAGCTTTTCCCGTAACAGCAGGGTGTTGTAGGTGTCAGGGTTTAGACCTTGGGACGGGGCATCTGCCAAAATTGACAGCAGGTCGGCGGTGTTTTTTTCTGATGACGGCTGTCCCAGCCAAATAAACTGGTAGTCGTTTAGTTTGTATAAGGCGTCTAACTCTTGGCTGCGGTTGGAAAAGTCACTGGGCAGCAGGAACGGGTGCTGTTTTGTCGCTAGGATTTGTTTGATTCTGTGGTTTTCGGCGGAAACTTCGGTTTGTGTTTCGGCGAAGGCCGTCTGCCAGGTGCAGGCCAGGCAAAAAAACAGTGGCCAAAAAAAGCCGTGCAAACGCTGCTTGTTCTTTTGAAAAGAAGCAGCGTGGCCGGGTACGGGGTAATTTTTGACGGGATAATCGCCGAAGCCGGTGTCGTTTTTGTTAGGGGACCGCATAAGACCGCTCTTTGCTGAAAATAAGGGCATAAACAGGATGGCGTTTTTAGCCACTTAAACAAGGCCATTGTGCAACCGTCCCGGCTTTAATGGGCGGCTATTACAGTAGGTTTGATAACCGGTTTTGGCAGTGGCCTTAAGTTTTATCAGGGCCGACAGCCTTAAGCACGGTCGCTGCAATCTGTTATAAACTTACGCGTTTCATGGGCTTAAAGGCCGGTCATTGTACATCATTTTGAAGGTTAATACCGATGGTAAAAAAAACACGAATCCCGGGTGAACGGCTGTTCCCCAGTGCCAAGCAGGATGCTTCCAATGTCTATTACGATTACGGCTCGCCGCAAAGCAAATCGCCTTCCTACCGCCTGTCTTATAACGACCTAGACTTCATCATGCGAGATGAACTGCGTCCGGTGCGGATGCAGCTAGAATGGCTGAAGCCGGAATTGACACAGATGGAGCACCGTATCGAAGCCACTGTGGTGGTGTTTGGCAGTGCTAGAATTTATGAGCCTGACCGAGCGGCGGCGGAACTGTGCCGCGCCGAGTCAGCTTTGGCTGACCGCCCGGGCGACACCCGTTTGCAGGCGGCGGTGACCAAGGCCCGGCGGTTGCAGGAAAAAAGCAAGTATTACCAAGAAGCCCGGCAATTAGGGGCGTTGATTACCGAAGATGCTAAGCGTTTTCAACAAAACGTGTTGGTAGTGACGGGCGGCGGCCCGGGCATTATGGAGGCGGCTAACCGAGGTGCCGCCGATGTCGGCGGAAAAAGCATGGGGTTCAATATCGTTCTGCCTGGCGAGCAGGAGCCGAACCGTTACATTACTCCAGATTTGTGTTTCCAATTCCATTATTTTGCACTCAGGAAGATGCATTTTTTGATGCGTGCCATCGCTTTAGTGATTTTTCCCGGTGGTTACGGCACGTTAGATGAGTTATTTGAAGCCTTAACGTTAATCCAAACCCAAAAAATCCGCCGCATACCCGTCATTTTGTTTGGCCGGTTGTACTGGGACAAAATTATTAATTTTGATGCCCTGGTTTTAGAAGGGGTTATTTCTGCTGCCGACCGCGAGCTGATCAGTTATGCGGAAACGGCGGAGCAAGCTTGGCAGATGGTGCTGGATAATTACAGTTTCGATGACGGCATGTCAGGCTAGGGCAGATAAAGCGCACCTTTTTTTAGCGCAAACGCGGCTTCGTGCAAGGCTTCGGAGAAAGTGGGATAAATATGGACGGTTTTAGCCAGGTCTTCGCTGCTGGCGGAAAACTCCAGTGCCAGCACGGCCTCGGCAATGATCTCTGAGGCATCCGCGCCGATGGTATGTACGCCTAGGAGGCTGTCGGTGTCGGCATGGGTGATAATTTTTACCAGGCCTTCGGTTTTGCCGACCGCCTGCGCCCTAGGTAGGGCGTTGAAAGGGAAAACACCCGTCTTTATGGGCGTACCCATCGCTTTTAACGCTTGTTCGGTTTGGCCTACCCAGGCTATTTCCGGTTCGGTATAGATGACGCTGGGCATGGCGGCATAATTGAGTTCGCTGTGTAGCCCTGCTATGTGTTCGGCAACAAACCGGCCTTCTTCAATGCCTTTGTGGGCCAACATGGGTCCTGATAAGGTTAAGTCACCGATGGCATAAACACCCGGCAGGTTAGTTCGGCAGTTTTCGTCCACATGAACATAGCCATTTTCATCTAGGAACAAGTTGGCTTCGGGGTCGGCCAAACTTTCGGTGTTGGGTTTGCGTCCTGAGGCGACGATGAGCTTGTCGGTACGCAGGCTCTGTAGGCCTTCTTGGTCTTTGTATTCAATGATGACTTTTTTGCCGCTGTGCTTAGCGGAGGTGACCCGTGCCCCTAGGCGCATATCTAAGCCCTGTTGCTGATAGATACAGAAAGCCTCGCGGGCGATTTGTTGGTCAACGAGCGGCAAGAATGTTTCTTGGGCGTCTAGTAGGACAGTCTCAGAACCCAGCCGGTGCCAAATGCCCGCCAGTTCCAGGCCGATTACGCCGGCACCGATAATGGCCAGTTTTTTGGGCACTGCGGTTAAATTTAGGGCGGTGAACGAATCGATGATGGTTTCGTTGTCAACCTGGACATGGGGTAGCGTGAGGGGTGAAGACCCAGTCGCTAGCACAATGTGTTTGGCGTCCAGTGTGGCGGGTACCGGTTTGGCCGAGGTCAACGCGGTCAGGGCGACCTGTCTGTTGTTAAAGAGTTTGGCTCGGGCTGGGAACAGGTCGATTTTATGGTGTTTAAAAAGCGTGTCGATGGCTTGCCCTAAGCGGTCGATGGTGACATTTTTGCGGGCGGCCATTTGCGCAATGTCGATGCGGATGTTGTCGGCACAAATGCCGTGCTGGGCGATGCCGTGCTGCAGTTGATGAAAAATTTTTGCCGATTCCAACAGGGCGATGGAGGCCACGCAGCCTGCGTTCAGGTGTGCGCCACCTAAGGCATGCTGGCCATCCTGGCCGCGCCAACTGTCGATGCAGGCGGTTTTTAACCCCAGTTGGGCAGCGCGAATGGCGCAAGAATAACCGGCAGGACCGGCACCGATAACGATGGCATCGTAGTGGCTGGAAGGTTTGGTAGTCATGGCTAAATGTTCAGCAGTAAGTGGGCGGGAGCTTCCAAGCATTCTTTAATGGTGACCAAGAATTGTACGGCTTCACGGCCATCGACTAGGCGATGGTCATAGGACAAGGCTAGGTACATGATGGGCCGGATAACAATCTGGCCGTTTTCAACCACGGGGCGCTCTTTGATGGCGTGCATGCCTAAAATGGCGCATTGCGGCGGGTTGAGGATGGGCGTCGACAGCATTGAGCCGAATACCCCGCCATTGGTGATCGTAAAGGTGCCGCCTTTTAGGTCATCATAGCTTAGGGTGCCAGCGCGTGCCTTCTCACCATAGTCAATGATGCTTTTTTCGATGCCGGCAAAGTCCAGTTGATCGGCGTCTTTGATGACCGGTACGATCAGGCCCCGAGGGGTGCTAATAGCGATGCCCATGTCGTAGTAGCCGTGGTAGATGATGTCGTTGCCATCCACCGACGCATTGATGACCGGGTACTTCTTCAGCGCCGCAACAGCCGCCTTGACGAAGAAGCTCATAAAGCCGAGCTTGACGCCGTGCTCCTTTTCGAAGCGCTCCTGGAAGCG
>DBNW01000039.1 GCA_002299425.1 Methylococcaceae bacterium UBA662
GGCCGTGAAGGCATCAACCTGCAATTCGCGCGCATCCTGTTCAACTTCGACTTGCCGTGGAACCCGATGGACGTGGAGCAGCGCATTGGCCGCATCCACCGCTACGGACAGAACCACACGGCACAGGTCTACAACCTTGTGCTGTCCGACACCATAGAAGGCCGCATTTTCCTGATGCTGGACGAGAAGCTGGTGGAAATCGCCAAGACGGTCGGCAAGGTCGATGACCAAGGCAACGTCGCCGAAGACCTACGTGCACAGATTCTTGGCCAACTCTCCGAGCGGCTTAACTACGACCGCCTCTACCAAGAAGCGCTGTCAGACCCCGAGCTCAAGCGGACGAAGGTGGAACTGGAAGCTGCGCTGTCGAATTCGCGTGAAGCGCGGCAGGTCGTGTTTGACCTCTTCCAAGACCTCGAAGGCTTCAGTCTCGATGACTACAAACCCTTCTCTGATGTGTCCTCCAGTCTGGATCGATTGGTGCGGTTCCTGTCGGCAGCAGTGACAGATCGACAGCAGCGACTCGTCAAGGTGGACGACGAGACCTATGACCTTGTGACCGCCGATGGTGCGCGCAAGGCCCGCTTTACATTGAACCGAGAGACGGCCACGAGTGACGACAACGTGGAGCTGATGGGTCTGGATCACCCGCTGGTTCAGGAAGAGCTTGGCCGCTGGCGCATCGTGCCGCCGGAAGATCTTGGCATTGCGGTTTTAGGGGACGTCGAGGAGCCGGTGTTGTTATCGCTGTGGATGGTGGAAGCATCGGCAGGTAACGGCGAGCGTCGCGTCGTCGTTCAACCCATTGCCGTGAAGCAGGATGGCACACGCGTTCCGGCGGTGGAGCGTCAGGCTGAGCAATTCTTGCAGGCATCAATAGCCGTGCCGAGGTTTGCACCAGAGCAACGGCAGGAACTGTTCGCGCAGGTGGTTGAGCCGACCCTGCAGCGGGAACTGAAGCATAAGGGCGCAGCGAATGGGGATGGCAGCTACTCGGCTGAGTTGATTGGATACGTTGAGATCATGAATTGCAGTAGTTAAACGCCAATTGGGCAGTGACGAGTAACGTGTGCCTGTTGTTAGTCTCTTTCAGAACAATCAATGCGACACGCCGGTAAAGCGGTTTTAGGTCTAATCCGTATTCGCCCTAGACTCAATAACTCCGCCCCCTAAACACACATCCCCCTCATAAAACACTACCGATTGCCCGGGTGTGATGGCTCGTTGCGGCTTGTCGAACTTGACTTTGCAACGGCCGCCGGGTAATGGCTCAACATGACAGCATTGGTCGGGCTGGCGGTAGCGGGTTTTAGCCGTACAGTGCCGGGGTTCTTCCCAGGGCACACCGCTACACCATTCCAGTTGGCCGGCCTCTAAAGTGTTGTGCAGCAGCAGTGGATGGTGGTGGCCTTGGCCGACAATGAGTACGTTGTTGTCTACGTCTTTCTCTAACGCATACCACGGTTCATGGTCTGCGTTTTTAACTCCGCCTATGCCCAAACCTTGCCGCTGGCCTAGGGTGTAGTACATCAACCCGTGATGCTGGCCGATCAATCGACCTTCTGGGGTGCGCATTTCGCCCGGTTGGCTAGGCAAATAACGTTGCAGGAATGCCTTAAATTTACGCTCGCCGATGAAGCAAATACCGGTGCTGTCTTTTTTTTGGTAGTTTGCAAACCCGGCTTTTTTTGCCAAAGCGCGAATTTCTGGCTTGTGCAAATGGCCAATGGGGAACAATGTTTTCGATAAAGCCTGTTGCCCCATAGCATAAAGGAAATAACTTTGTTCTTTGTTAGGGTCCAGACCTTTGAGCAGGGCAAAGCTGTCATTGCGTCCCTGAACCCGGGCGTAATGGCCGGTGGCAATTTTATCCGCCCCTAAATCGTCAAGGGCGTACTCTAAAAACGCCTTGAATTTAATGTATTTGTTGCACAGGATATCCGGGTTTGGGGTACGCCCGGCGGCGAACTCCGACAAAAATATCTCGAACACATCATCCCAGTATTCGGTTGCAAAATTGACTGTTTTCAGCGCGATGCCCAGTGTGTCGCAGATTTGCTGGGCGTCGGCTAAATCGTGTACGGCCGTGCAGTAGTGCGTACCGTCGTCTTCGTCCCAGTTTTTCATAAACAGGCCGGTCACCTCATAACCTTGCTCCAGCAATAACCATGCTGTCACAGATGAGTCTACGCCACCGGACAGGCCGACGATAACACGCTCACTCATGGTCGAAAAACGTTTGCAATAACGACAACGAATAGCGCTGCCCGCTCAGATACTGGTCGATACTCAGCAGCACCAACGGGCTACGCATCCGACTCGGTTGGCAGGCGAGGTGTTCACGTTTCAGCCAGTGCGTGCCGACAATGCCGGTATCCAAGGGTTGGTTGGGGTTATGGTCGTAGCACGTGCCTGAAAAACATACCCGTAAAAAAGTCGGTTCGGCCGGGTTTTTACGCCACACCTGGATGGCAACAACATGTTCAGGCGCAAACTGCCAAGCAGTCTCTTCCAAAACTTCGCGTTTGACAGCGGCGATCAAATCTTCGTTTTCTTCAAAATGACCAGCAGGCTGATTAAACTGTAGGCCCTGGCCCGTTTCTTCTTCCACCAATAAAAAACGGCCTTCGCGTTCGATAATGGCGGCGACAGTGACATGCGGTTTCCAAACCATTAGTGCCCTCCGTTTAAAAGCCCGATAGGGTACTAAATTTACCCGAATCGTGCAGCTTAAAGCGTGCTGCCCGATACAGAGTTTTGCCCGCACCGGCTTAGTTTTATCGGGTACTCTTGAATTACCCCGGCAATACGATTATGTTAAGCAAAGCGAAACCTTTTTATTTTTAGCCATGTCCGATTCCAAACAATTTCCTGACCATGATGATGGCTTAGCTGTCCAAGAGGCTGAGCCGAGGTTAAAAAAGCCTCCTTTGTACAAAGTCATTTTGCTCAACGATGATTTTACCCCGATGGATTTTGTCATAGAGGTGCTAATCAATTTTTTTGCCATGCCGGAAGAAAAAGCAACTCAGGTGATGTTGCACATCCATACCCGAGGCATCGGTGTTTGCGGCGTTTTTACCCAGGATGTCGCCGAAACCAAAGTCATGATTGTCAATGAATACTCTCGCGAACACCAACATCCGCTGTTGTGTTCGATGGAAAAAGCGTGAATTGGAGCCTGCTATGTTAAGCAAAGAATTAGAAATTACATTAAATACGGCGTTTAAAAACGCCCATGACAAGCGTCATGAATTTATTACCGTCGAGCACTTGCTGCTGGCTTTGCTGAGCGATGCCTCTGCCGAGACGGTGATGAAAGCTTGCGGGTGCGATATTGCGGTGCTGCACAAACAGCTCGCTCAGTTCATAGATGAGACCATTTCCCTAATACCCACCGGTATTCAACGCGATACTCAGCCTACCTTAGGGTTTCAGCGGGTCTTGCAACGGGCAGTCTTCCATGTCCAGGCCTCTGACAAAAAAGAAGTCACGGGTGCTAATCTGTTTGTCGCCATTTTTAGCGAGCAAGATTCGCATGCCGTGTACCTGCTTAATAAGCAAGACATATCGCGTTTAGATGTCGTTAATTATTTGGCACACGGCATCACTAAGACAGATCAAGACCACGAATCTACCGACCCCTCACGCGGTGAAACCGGTCAGACCGACCCGGATTTTGGCAGCCCCTTGGAAAAATACGCCACTAACTTGAACGAAGAAGCACTAAGAGGGCGGATTGATCCCCTCATAGGCCGCGAATTGGAAATTGAGCGCACCATACAAACCCTATGCCGCCGCCGAAAAAACAACCCACTCTTAGTAGGCGAGGCCGGTGTCGGCAAAACGGCCATAGCCGAAGGTCTGGCAAAAAAAATTGTCGAAGAAGACGTGCCGCCCATATTGCTGAATTGCGTGATACACAGCTTGGATTTGGGTGCTTTAGTTGCCGGTACCAAGTACCGGGGCGACTTTGAAAAGCGCCTTAAAGCATTAATTAATCAGTTGAAAAAAGAGTCTAACTCGATTTTATTCATTGATGAGATACACACCCTTATCGGTGCCGGTTCCGCTTCCGGCGGGGTCATGGATGCCTCCAACTTGATCAAACCCGCCCTGGCCTCGGGTCAGTTGCGCTGCATTGGTTCGACCACTTACCAGGAATACCGAGGTGTTTTTGAAAAAGACCACGCGTTAGCTCGCCGCTTCCAAAAAATTGACGTACTAGAGCCTTCGGTGGAAGACACGGTGCTGATTTTAAAAGGCTTAAAATCCCGCTTTGAAGAACACCATTCCGTTAAATACTCACAGGATGCCTTGCGTGTGGCTGCCGAATTGTCCGATCGCTACATCAATGACCGGCATTTGCCTGATAAAGCCATTGATGTCATTGATGAAGCGGGTGCCAAGCAACGAATGGTTCCGGAAGAACAACGCAAAAACCTGATAGAGGCCGCCGAAATCGAGGAAATTGTCGCTAAAATTGCCCGCATCCCCGCCAAAACGGTCTCCACTCATGACATGGAAAAGTTAGCCCAGTTAGAAAAAAATCTAAAAATGCTGGTATTTGGCCAAGATGAAGCGATATCTGCTTTGGCCTCAGCCATCAAGCTGTCCCGTGCTGGTTTACGCGACAGCCAAAAAACCATCGGTTCGTTCCTGTTTGCAGGCCCTACCGGGGTCGGCAAAACCGAAGTGACCCGGCAATTGGCTAAGGTACTGGGCATTGAGCTGCTGCGCTTTGATATGTCCGAGTACATGGAACGCCATACGGTATCCAGGTTAATCGGTGCCCCTCCAGGCTATGTCGGTTTCGACCAGGGCGGCCTGCTGACCGAACAAGTCACTAAACACCCGCATGCCGTGTTGTTGCTCGATGAAATAGAAAAAGCCCACCCCGATGTCTTTAACTTGCTGTTGCAAGTGATGGATCACGGCACATTGACCGATAACAATGGCCGTAAGGCTGACTTCCGCAACATTATTTTAGTCATGACCACCAATGCCGGTGCGCAAGAGAATAGCCGCGCCTCGATTGGCTTCGCCTTGCAAGACCATGCGACAGACGGCATGAAAGCCATCGAGACAAGCTTTTCGCCTGAATTTCGCAACCGTTTAGATGCCGTTATCCAATTTAAACCGCTGGACATCAGCGTGGTCGGCTATGTAGTGGATAAATTTATTTTTGAGCTGGAAGCGCTGTTGGCGGAAAAACAAGTGACGCTAACCCTACATGCCGATGCCCGGTTATGGCTGGCAGAACGCGGCTGCGATCCTAAAATGGGGGCACGGCCTATGGCCCGATTGATACAGGAGAAAATTAAAAAACCGCTGGCAAACGATTTGTTATTTGGGAAATTGGCCCAAGGCGGCCATGTGAAAGTGTATGTCGAAGGCTACGAGCTGGCCTTTGCTATAGAGGGTAAGGCCGTTGCCGTTTCAGAAGATGATCGATAAAGTGAAGCGGCGAAAATGGCGTGCTTGTGTCCCCCCGCGCTCATTTCATGCGGAAAGAAATTCTGCCTTTGGTCAAGTCGTAAGGGGTCATTTCCACTTTGACGGTATCGCCGGTCAAAATGCGGATGTAATGTTTGCGCATTTTTCCTGAAATGTGCGCCGTTACAATGTGGCCATTCTCCAATTGCACCCGGAACATAGTGTTGGGTAAGGTATCAATCACCTTGCCTTCCATTTCGATTTGATCTTCTTTAGCCATCGTTAACCCCTGAAATTAAAAGCCGGGATGATACCACATTCTGAATAGTGGTAGTAAAACCTGGTGGTAACGGTGACTGGTTTTTATGCTTCCGACGCCGCCGTCCAGTGCTCACCCAGCAATTTTTGCAACGGTTGGAACTGGTTTTTGTAAGCCATTTTCTGGCATTCTTTGATCCAAAACCCTAAGTACAGGTATTCACACTGCCACGACAGGGCTTGTCTGATTTGCCATAGAATGGCGAAAGTTCCAAGGCTGTAATGGGCAAAATCCGGCTCGTAAAACGTGTAGACAGCAGAAACTGCGTTTTCGACTCGATCGACTACCGTGACCGCCGCTAACCGGTGATCAATCCAAAACTCAACAAAGTAAGTGGTACACCAAGAACTTGCCAAGAATCCAAAATAGCTCTCGGCGGTGGCATACGCCATATCACCGTCGGCATGCCGAGCCAGTTGGTAACGCAGGTACAGGTCGTAATGCACCGATTCAAACAGTGCCGGCTTGATGACCGTACAGGTCGCCGCGTTTTTTTTCCAGCACCGTCGTTGGTATCGGTTAGGTTTGAATGCCGCCACCGCAAGCCTTGTCGGCACGCAAGCCGAGCAGGTTTGGCAAAAAGGCCGGTAGACTTCGTTGCCGCTACGGCGAAACCCCTGTGCCAAAAGCGATCCATAAAGATCTAAGGTCATGGGCGTTGCAGGGTCAATAAACAGGGACCGTGATAAATTGCCAGCGAGATAGCCGCAAGGCTGTGCCGCAGTTAATAGAACCGGGATGGGTTTCATGGGGAGCACCAAGCCGACGCTGCGGCCGGCAATCCACAATGGCGGTTCAGCAAATGCTTAAAGTGGCCGCGAGGGATTTCCCTAGCCCCTAAGCTGGCTAGGTGCGAGGAACGTACCTGGCAATCAATCAGCCGGTAATTCCAACGGCGCAAAGCCTCCACCAAATACACGAACGCAATTTTCGAGGCATCAGTGGCTGTATGGAACATGGACTCGCCAAAAAATACCCGGCCTATTGCCACCCCATACAGCCCGCCTACTAAATTATCCTCCAGCCACACTTCTACAGAATGGGCCAGACCGGATTGGTGCAAGCTAAGGTAGGCCACTTTTATTTCTGGGCTGATCCACGTGTCAGGATTGCCCTCCCGGGGTGCCGCGCAGGCGCTAATGACTTGATCAAAAGCTCGGTCGAAGCTGATTGTAAAAATGGGTTTGCGCATCCGTTTCTTTAAACTACCCGAGACTTTCAGTTCATCAAGGAACAACACCATGCGCGGATTGGGCGACCACCATAAGATGGGTTCGTCGCGGTTGTACCAAGGGAAAATACCTTGACGGTAAGCGGCTAATAAGCGGTGTGAACCCAAACAACCGCCAACGGCCAACAGCCCGTTAGGGTCACGCAAAGCCTGGTGTACCGGCGGGAAGGGCTGGTCCGGGTCTTGTGGATTTAGGAGGCTAATTAACATGGCCTAACACAGTGCCGACAATGCCTGCGGTGATCTGCCGGACGGATTATTTGACCAACAGCGCATCCAGGTATTTTTCTGCGTCCAACGCCGCCATACAGCCGGAGCCAGCCGACGTGATGGCCTGTTTGTACACCGAGTCCATGACGTCGCCGGCAGCAAAAACGCCCTCAACGCTGGTGGCGGTGGCGTTACCGTGAATGCCGCTGTTGACTTTGATGTAACGGTGTTCCATAGCCAATTGCCCAGCGAAAATTTCGGTGTTAGGGGTGTGGCCAATGGCGATGAACACACCGTGTACGTCCAGCGTTTTGATAGCGCCGTGTTCAGCGCTTTTGATGCGGATGCCGGTGACGCCCGTGTCATCGCCTAAAACTTCATCCAGAACATGATGCCATTCAATGATCACATTCCCGGTTTTGGCTTTTTCCAGCAGTTTTTCGGATAGAATTTTTTCAGAACGAAAACGATCGCGCCGATGCACTACGGTAACCTGTGATGCGATATTGGATAGGTACAGGGCTTCTTCAACGGCGGTATTGCCGCCGCCGATTACGGCGACTGGCTTGTTTCGGTAAAAAAAGCCATCGCAGGTAGCGCAGGCGGAAACCCCTCGGCCTTTGAAAGCATCCTCGGAGTCCAACCCTAAATAACGCGCCGAGGCCCCGGTGGCAATAATCAGAGCATCGCAGGTGTAAATGCCATAATCGCCGGTCAAGGTAAACGGACGGGTGGATAAATCCGCTGTGTGGATGTGATCAAAAATGATGGTTGTGGCAAAACGCTCGGCATGCAGGCGCATCCGCTCCATGAGGTCAGGCCCTTGCAAGCCCTCGACATCACCCGGCCAGTTGTCAACATCGGTGGTAGTGGTCAGTTGTCCGCCCTGCTGGATTCCGGTGACGATCACTGGGTTTAAATTGGCCCTAGCGGCATAGATGGCGGCCGTGTACCCGGCCGGGCCGGACCCTAAAATTAGTAAACGGCAATGTTTTTGGTCGCTCATAACAGTTCTCACAAAATGATTCTTAAGGGCGATAGGGTAAGCTGCGCCAGTTAAATTGGCAAACGGCAAAAAACTTTACCCCTGTACCCGTACCCCGCACGGGCTTTGTTTCAGCGCATCACTGATGCGAAAAGCTTTTTGAACACCGGGATGCTCCGTTGTACAGGCTGTTAACTTTATTAAAAATCATCAGCTTGGTTGGATTTTGCGGCAATTTTTGAAATCTTTCAGGTTTAGGAAAACTTCCGTAGAATAGGCCGCGCAAGCAAACTGTCTTCACCTCACTTTAATTTATGGCCACCCGCATTAAGCCACAGACCCTGCCCGCAGTAATGGAACATAAAATTTTTCAAGGCCTGCGCGAGATTGCTGTTTTAGCCGGTTTTGCCAGCGCCTTGTTTCTACTCATCGCTTTGATCACGTTTAACCATGAGGACGGCGGTTGGTCGCACCCCTCCACGACAGACACCGTGCATAATGCCGGCGGGGCTGTTGGAGCCTGGTTTGCAGACATCGCCTTGAATTTTTTTGGCATCGTGGCCTATTCGTTTCCTGCAATCGTTATTTGGCAGGGTTATCTGTTTCATCGGCAGATTCGTTTCCCAATAGAAAAAAGCCTGCTCATCGTACTCGGCCTGTGCTCCGTGGTGATCGCTATACCCGCGTTGCTGCACTTGCATGCGGTCAGGGTAGGGCTGGAATTGCCTGGAAGTGCGGCGGGTATCTTAGGCGATGAAGTAGGTGAAAAAACCTTCATCTTGTTTGGCAGCTTGGGCGCAAGCTTGTTTTTATTGGCTTTATTGCTGGCGGGTATTACCTTAGCTACCGGCCTGTCTTGGCTGGCATTGCTTGATTTTTTGGGTAAACACGTCTGCACCGGTTGCCATTTTGTGTTTCGGCGGGCGATTGCTTTGGGAGAAAAAAACCAGCACCCGGTAGCAGCCGAGTGCGCCCAAGCCTCAATACCAGTCAAAGCAAAAACAGCCAAAGCCCAACGGCCTACCCCATCAGGTAGTGAGCAGGTGGTTTCGGCACTTGTCTCCCCACTGGCTGCCTTCCCTAAGGCCCAGGAGGCGCCTAAAGTAACCGTCCTGGTCAAAAAAGAGGCGAGTGCCTTGTTGCCGCCACTGGATTTGCTCGACAAACGGGAAAACCGGGTAATGGGCTATTCCCAGGACGATTTGGCAGCGATGGCAGATAAAGTGGAACAGATCCTCGCCGATTTCAATGTTTCCGTTAAAGTCATCGGTTTTTATCCGGGTCCGGTGATTACTCGCTTTGAATTAGCCCCCGCTGCTGGCGTTAAAGCAAGCCGTATCAGCACATTATCCAAAGACTTAGCCAGAGCCTTGTTGGTCACCAGTGTCCGCATTGTTGAAGTTATCCCGGGCAAGTCTGTGGTGGGTCTGGAAATACCCAACCGCGAACGGGAGACGGTCAGTCTTGGTGAGCTTCTGGCATCAAACAGCTTTGCTCACGCCAAATCTTTGCTCACCTTGTCGATGGGTAAAGATATTTCCGGCGTCCCGATCGTGGCTGATTTAGCCAAGATGCCCCATGCCTTGGTGGCGGGTACTACCGGCTCCGGCAAATCTGTAGCCATCAATACGATGATCTTAAGTTTGTTGTATCGGGCTAGCCCTGAGCAAGTACGGTTGATTTTAATCGACCCTAAAATGCTTGAGTTGTCGGTTTATGAAGGTATCCCGCACTTGTTAACGCCGGTCGTTACCGATATGAAAAAAGCCAGCAACGCCTTGCGCTGGGCGGTCGCAGAAATGGAGCGGCGTTACAAAATGATGTCGAAAATGGGGGTGAGGAACCTAGCAGGCTTTAATCAATTGATCAACGAAGCTACCGCTCGGGGCGAAACCATTAAGGACCCGATGGTGCAAGTGGACGGGGCGTTTTCGAAGATGGAAGAAGTTCCGGATTTGGCACTTCTGCCTAGCATCGTCATCGTCATTGACGAATTAGCGGACATGATGATGGTGGTCGGTAAAAAAGTAGAGGAGTTGATAGCGCGTCTAGCGCAAAAGGCGCGCGCGGCCGGCATCCACTTGGTTTTGGCCACCCAACGTCCTTCAGTCGATGTGTTAACCGGGCTGATCAAGGCTAACATTCCTACCCGTATATCGTTCCAAGTGTCCTCAAGGATTGACTCCCGGACAGTGCTGGATCAAGGTGGGGCCGAAAACCTGCTGGGTAACGGCGACATGCTGTTCCTGCCTTCTGGGACTAGCCTGCCCATCAGAGCGCACGGAGCCTTTGTTGACGACCATGAAGTTCATCGTGTGGTGGAATTCCTAAAACAAACAGCACCCCCCGATTACCTTCCTGAAATTACCCAGGAAATGGCCGATCCAATCGACAATTTTGCCACGGGTGGCGGCAACGGTAATGCCAGTGAAATAGACCCACTGTATGATGAGGCCGTGAAATTTGTTGCCGACTCACGAAAAGCCTCTATTTCCAGTGTCCAACGCCGCTTTAAAATTGGTTACAACCGGGCGGCAAGCATTATTGAAAGCATGGAGGCTGCCGGGGTTGTCAGCGCAGCCGAATCAAATGGGTCACGAACGGTTCTAACACCGCCCCCGCCCCGTGCTTGACCCCCTGTTGTATCTGGCACCGGTTTCTATCTTTAGTGTGCTGATTGCGAACGTTTTTTTAACCCCTGTGTGAATACTAATGACCAAAGCAGCTAAAACGCCTTATAAATCGGTATTTGTGTCGGATATTCATCTTGGCACCCGCTCCTGCAAAGCCGATTTTTTACTGAAGACCTTAAAACAGTTGAGCTTCGACGAAGTCTATTTGCTAGGTGACATTATCGACGGCTGGAAAATTAAGCGGGGTTGGTATTGGCACCAAGACCACACCAATTTCTTAAGGAAAGTGTTGAAGTATTCCAAAAACAAACGGGTGGTTTATATTGCCGGCAACCACGATGAGTTTTTGCGCAATTTTCTGTCCCACGGCGACCTCAACGTGGGGAATGTCGAGGTCTACGATGAACTGATCTATACCTCGGCCAGCAACAAGCGCTACCTGCTCACCCACGGCGACAGTTACGACATCATAACCCGCTACCATAAACAATTGGCCATTCTTGGCGACATCGGCTACGAAACCCTGTTGAAGGTAAACCGGCACTTCAATTGGGTGCGAAGGCACATGGGTTTTGGTTATTGGTCCTTATCAAAATTTGTTAAATACAAGGTCAAATCTGCGGTATCGTTCATTACCCAGTTTGAGGTCGTTTTGGCAAAACATTGTATTGAAATGGGGCTAGATGGCGTGATTTGCGGGCATATCCACGCTGTAGCCAGCAAACAGGTCGAAGGTGTGCACTATGTTAACTGCGGTGATTGGGTGGAATCGTGTACCTTGATTGCCGAGGACTGGAACGGAGAGTTCCACATTATCGAGTACGCCACCCTGCTAGAACGCGAAAACCACCCCGAGGATTCGGGATTTCAGGAAGAGTTTCAGGAAACAGTGCAGCCTTAAGGGGTTTTGCCCTGAAGCGAAAGCGTTTGATAAAAGCGACGCAGACTGCTTCGTCTGCGCCACACCATGCAGTGCATCCCGTTGAAAACAGGTCGACACTTTTGCTCCATCCCCTAGGAACTGGCGGACGTTTAAATTTGAGCTGATTTTTGCCAGTGTCTGTTAGATAATGATCGGCCTTATTATAAAAATAACTGCCAAGGTAATCGATTGTATGGAGAGACAGCATAGCTTTACCCGCAATGAATTACTAAAATCGGGTAGGGGTGAACTTTACGGGCCGGAAAATGCACAACTGCCGTTGCCTAACATGCTAATGATGGATCGTATTACGCTGATTTCCGACAAAGGCGGCTTGTACGGCAAAGGTGAAATCGTCGCCGAACTGGATATTAACCCTGATTTATGGTTTTTCTCCTGCCACTTCCAAGGAGACCCGGTGATGCCAGGATGCCTAGGCTTAGATGCCATGTGGCAACTGGTGGGGTTTTTTCTTTGCTGGTTAGGGGGAACAGGCAAAGGCCGGGCTTTAGGTGTCGGCGAGGTAAAATTTACTGGACAAGTGTTGCCTACGGCAAAAAAAGTCACCTACCGCATCCATTTGAAGCGGGTCATTATGCGAAAATTGGTCATGGGGATCGCCGACGCCACCCTGGAGGTTGACGGCAAATCCATCTATAAAGCCACGGATTTACGGGTTGGTTTATTCACTTCCACTGAAGATTTCTAAGGGCAGGCGGCTATGAGAAGAGTTGTAGTAACCGGTTTAGGCATTGTTTCCAGCATTGGCAACAACCCGGCCGAGGTTATTCATTCCCTTAGAAAGGGCAAGTCGGGTATTGTCTTTTCAGAAATTTATCGAGAATTTGGTTTCCGCAGCCAAGTCCACGGTGCCATTACTGTCGATCTTGATGCTTTTATCGACCGCAAAGTAAAACGCTTTATGGGCGACGGTGCCGCTTTTAACTACATCGCCATGCAGCAGGCCATCGCAGACTCGGGCTTAGAACACAGCGACGTGTCCAACGTGCGCACGGGGTTGGTCATGGGTTCCGGCGGCCCGTCCACCTCTAACTTGGTTGAGGCAGCCGACATTGTCAGGGCCAAGGGCGTCAAACAAGTTGGCCCATACCGGGTGCCTAGGGCCATGTCCAGCACCAACACCGCCTGCTTGGCCACACCGTTTAAAATAAAGGGCGTTAATTACTCCATCACCTCGGCTTGTGCTACCAGTGCCCATTGCATAGGTCATGGCATGGAATTGATTCAAATGGGCAAACAAGACACCGTGTTCGCCGGCGGCGGCGAAGAGCTGCATTGGACCTTATCGGTATTGTTCGATGCTATGGGGGCTATGTCTGCAAAATTTAACGATGCGCCAGAAACGGCTTCCAGACCCTACGACACAGCCCGTGACGGGTTTGTGATATCGGGTGGTGGCGGGGTTTTAGTGTTAGAAGAATTGACCCACGCCCAGGCTCGTGGAGCAAAAATTTATGCTGAATTGGTCGGCTACGGTGCCACGTCTGACGGTTATGACATGGTGCAGCCCTCTGGAGAGGGAGCGGTGCGCTGCATGCAACAAGCTTTGGCGACCGTGCATGACAAAATCGATTACATCAATGCTCACGGCACCAGCACGCCGGTGGGCGACAGCAAGGAAATAGAAGCGTTAAAAACGGTTTTCAGTCAAGACGCTATGCCTTGGATCAGCTCCACGAAGTCTTTGACCGGCCATGCTTTAGGAGCAGCCGGAGTGAATGAGGCCATCTACTCGTTACTCATGATGCAGGAGAATTTTTTAAGTGCTTCGGCCAATATCAACCGGCTTGACCCTATAGCCGAGGGTATGCCCATCATCCGTGAGTGCCTGGAAAATCTCAGTCTTAACACCATTATGTCAAACAGCTTTGGCTTTGGGGGAACCAATGCTACGCTCATCTTTCGTCGCTATGACGGTTAATGCCCATCTGGCCGGTCTATGACAGCGTTGGCTTTTTCGCAAAAATCGCGTATCCAATTCAATAAATTGCAAAAACGTTTGCGCCATTGTGTGGGTGCTGCTATTGCTGACTACAGCATGATTGAGGCAGGCGACAAAATCATGGTTTGCCTGTCCGGCGGCAAAGACTCCTTCACTCTTCTGGACATTTTGCTGAGTTTACAAAAAAACGCCCCGGTTAATTTTGAACTGGTAGCCGTTAACTTAGACCAGAAACAACCTGGCTTTCCCGAACACATTTTGCCTGCCTACCTGTCGTCCATCGGGGTTCCTTACCGTATCATCGAAAAAGACACTTACAGCGTGGTGAAGCGGGTCATCCCAGAAGGCCAGACTACCTGCGGGTTGTGTTCGCGGTTACGTCGGGGGACTTTATACGGCTATGCCGAGGCCAACGGCATCACTAAGATAGCCTTAGGCCATCACCGTGACGATATTTTAGAAACTTTTTTCCTAAACATTTTCTACGGCGGTAAATTAAAAGCCATGCCGCCTAAGTTATTAAGCGATGACAAAAAAAATATTGTCATTAGGCCGTTAGCTTATTGCCGGGAAAAGGACATCGCCCGTTTTGCCGGGTTTAAAAAATTTCCGGTTATTCCCTGTAACCTTTGTGGTTCCCAAGAAAATTTGCAGCGCCAAGCCATGAAAGTCATGCTTAAGAGCTGGGAAAAACACCACCCAGGACGCTTGGAGAGTATTTTTTCCAGTCTGCAAAATGTTGCCCCATCGCAGTTAGCTGACAAACGCTTGTTTGATTTTACCCGACTTAAAACCGATTCCAATCCCGGCATTGCGGAACTGTTCTAAGCATATCCGTGTCCACGCCGAGTGACACGATAGACTATCGAGGACGCCAAAATGAAATTTGTTGTCATTATGCTGACCGCAGTGCTTGCTGCTTGTAGCCATTTGCACCCAAACATTAGGAATGCACCGTTGCACGATCTGGCCTATACGGAGGCCGTGGTAGATGTCAAAAACAAAAAAGACGCCCCCGTGCGTTGGGGGGGCGTTATTATTGCCATTGATAATCAACAAAATGCCAGTTTTGTGCAAGTGTTGTATTACCCCCTAGGTACCTGGGGCAGGCCTCAAATTGGCGAGAATCCACTGGGTCGGTTTGTCTTTAAAACGTCAGAATTCCTAGATCCGGTTATCTACAGCGTCAACCGCCTAGTCACGGTCGCAGGCACTTTATCAGGAACCGTTGAACGAAAAGTGGGTGAAAGAACCTTGTCGTTGCCGCTGGTTAACGTGTCCACCGTGCATTTGTGGCCGCATAGAGCCGATGGCTTTTATGAGCGCGACCGCATGGGTTTTGGTTTTGGTTTTGGCTTCCACCCCTACAGTATTATGCGCCACCCGTATCACTGGTGGCCCCATCACCGTTTGTATGGCCCACTCCTGTGATGGTGAGCGTGTTCCTTGTCCTCTCTAGCCTGTTTTGCCAGCTAGCACCCGGGGCTAGCAGCCACGTTTAAATTTTCCCCTTTTTGTTTCCCCATGAAGCGTTAAGGCCCCGGTGTTTTCTAAGTGCCGGGGCTTTTTTTGTCACCGTCAGTATTGCACTGTCGCAGAACTGATCCCGGGCAATTGGCCTAAGCGCGCCAGTAATTCATCGGCTGGATGGACCCGCCAAAAATCGCCCAACCGAATAGTAGCTTTTGCCGTCGCCGCCGTGTAGTGGATGTACAAAGGACAGGATCCGCCCCGAAAAGGAGTTAGTGCATCGCCTAAGCGTTTTACAAAGAGACCGCCGTCACCCGGCTCTGCACCAGCCTGCCAGGTGAGTTGTATGGCCTTGGCAAGTGCCGAGCGAATACCGGTGATGTCGTATGCTTTTTCGGCAGCCAAGGACAGGGTTCCTGAGTAGCCGTCGACTTTCAAATAACCCTCTACAACCAAAATTTTATCGCGCTGGAAATAATCGCGGTAATGGCCATAAGCTTCTTCGTAAGCGATGCATTCCAGTCTGCCGGTGCGATCCTCTAGAGTGAGTGAGATAAATTCCTTGCCATTTTTTGTCTGCCTGATGCGTAAATCCAGGACCAGACCTGCCATTCGCACCGATACGCTGCTGCGGGTGCGTTCGGCGGCTTCTTTTATTTTGGCGATGGTGCCGTTGCTAAACTGATTTAACTCTGCTTGGTATTCGTCCAGCGGGTGCCCGGTTAAAAACAGCCCTAGGGCGGCTTTTTCTGCATCCAGTCTTTGTAGCGCTGTCCACGGCTCAGCAATGGCGGAATAGACTTCACGCGCCTGCCCCGGTTGCTCGCTATGGTTTAAACCAAACAGGTCATTTTGCCCGGTTTGTGCCATCAAGCCGTGCTGCTCGGCCACTTTCAATGCAACCGGCAATTCCGCTAAGTGGCTGGCGCGGCAGGGGTTAAATGCATCAAAGGCACCGGCTTTAATCAAAGCTTCCAACACCCGTCGGTTAACTTTACGCAAATCCACTCGCTTGCACAAATCGTATAAACCAGTGAACGCCCCTTTTCTTTTGCGTTCGTCAAGGATGATTTCCTCAACTGCCGCTTCTCCTACCCCTTTGATTGCGCCTAAGCCGTAGACAATCTGGCCCTGCTCGTTCACAGTGAACTTGTGTTCGGAAAAATTAATGTTGGGAGGGCAAAGTGCCAATTTCATGGCCTGGCATTCTTCAATCAAGACAACGACTTTATCTGTGTTGTCCATGTCCGAGGACAACACCGCTGCCATAAACTCGGCCGGGTAATGGGCTTTTAACCAAGCGGTTTGGTAAGCTACTAAGGCATAAGCTGCCGAATGCGACTTGTTAAAGCCGTAGCCGGCAAATTTTTCCATCAAGTCGAAAATGTAGGTGGCTATCGACTCATCAATGCCGCCAGCGACGGCGCCCTCAGTAAAAGCGGTTCGCTGCTTGGCCATTTCCTCGGGTTTTTTCTTGCCCATTGCCCGCCGCAACATGTCCGCGCCGCCCAAGGTGTAACCCGCCATTTCCCGGGCGATTTGCATCACTTGCTCTTGGTACAAAATAACGCCATTGGTCGGCTTTAATATCGGCACCAACAGGGGGTGAGCGTATTCGGCTTTAGCACCGTGCTTGACTTTAATGTAATCGTCCACCATGCCCGATTCCAGCGGACCGGGTCTGAATAAAGCCACTAAAGCGATAATGTCATCAAAGCAATCGGGTTTCAGTTTTTTAATTAACTCTTTCATGCCCCGCGATTCCAACTGGAACACGGCGGTAGTGCGTGCCTGTTTTAGCAGTTCATAAGTAGCGGCATCGTTGCGCGGTATGCGGGTAATATCGACTTCCAGCCGGCCTTGCGCGCACTTTGTTTGGTTGATAGTTTGCACGGCCCAGTCGATGATGGTCAGGGTACGCAGGCCGAGAAAGTCAAACTTGACTAAACCGATAGCTTCAACATCGTCCTTATCGAACTGGGTGACCAAATTGCCGCCGCCTTCCTCGCAATAAAGCGCAGTGAAATCAGTCAATTTCGTTGGTGCTATAACCACACCGCCGGCATGTTTGCCGGCGTTGCGCGCTGTACCTTCCAGCGACAAAGCCATATTGACTAGGTTTTTGACTTCTTCCTCAGCCTCGTAGCGTTGTTTCAGTTCGGTACTCTCGGTCAAAGCCTTAGACAAGGTCATGCCGATCTCAAACGGAATCAATTTGGCCAGTTTGTCGACAAAACCGTAAGGGAGCCCCAGTACTCGCCCAACATCGCGCACCACGGCCTTGGCCGCCATTGAACCGTAGGTGATAATTTGGGCGACGCGGTCACGACCGTAGCGCCCGGCGACATAATGAATGACCTCATCACGCCGGTCCATGCAGAAATCAATGTCAAAGTCGGGCATGGACACCCGCTCGGGGTTCAAAAAGCGCTCGAATAGCAAATCAAACTCGATGGGGTCCAAATCGGTGATTTTCAGCGCGTAGGCCACCAACGAACCGGCCCCGGAACCGCGCCCCGGACCGACCGGAATCCGGTTGTTCTTCGCCCATTGAATAAAATCGGCCACGATCATGAAATAACCGGGAAAACCCATGTTGGCGATGACGTTCAGTTCGGTATCTAAGCGCTGGTAATAGAGCTGCTGGTTTTCCTCATCGCTGCCCTTGCCCACTGCCGGATATTGGCACAAACGTTCTGCTAAGCCCTTCCTGGAGGCTTCGGCCATCAAACCCGCCAACGTCATACCGTCAGGAATCGGATAATTGGGCAGAAAGTTTTTCCATAAAGTTAGATGCACATTACAACGCTTGGCTATTTCTACAGAATTGGCCAAGGCTTCGGGGATGTCGGCGAACAAGGCCTGCATTTCCTCGCTGCTGCGTAAGTATTGTTGCTCGGTGTAATTTTTAGGGCGACGCGGGTCGTCTAACACCCGGCTTTGGTTGATGCAGACCCGCACTTCGTGGGCGGCGAAATCTTCTGGCTTGAGAAAACGGACATCGTTAGTGGCGACCACTGGTAAATCGACCGCTGACGCCAATTCCAGAACGGCCTCGATGTAGCGCTCCTCATCAGGCTTCCCGACCCGTTGCAACTCCAAATAAAAGCCGTCACCGAACAAATTGTGCCAATAATCGGCTAGCTGTCTGGCCTGATCCGGGTTTTCTGACAATAACACGCGGCCTATGTCACCTTCCATGGCCCCCGACAAAGCAATCAAGCCATCGTGTGCTTGCTCTAACCAAGACCGCTGCAATAGCGGCAAACCGTTCCGCTGGCCTTGTTGATAGGCTTTTGAAATCAGCTCGGTCAAGGTGATATAGCCTGGCTGCCGGTTAACTAACAAAGTCAGGCGAAAAGGCTCGTTAGCGTCATTCGGGTTGACCACCCAAACATCGGCCCCGGCAATGGGCTTAATACCCGTAGCTACGGCGGCTTTATAAAATTTAACCAGAGCGAATAAATTGCAATGGTCAGTGACCGCAACCGCTGGCATATTCAGTTCCACCAAGCGGTTAACCAAAGGCTTTATTTTTACTATGCCATCGACTAAAGAAAACTCGCTGTGCAGCCGAAGGTGAACAAAACGGGGTGGCATCATAAGGGGGAAATCAACAAAGGGGGCAGATTATAAACTTTCTAGCCGTGCTTTCTTAAGCGATTAGCGCAGCTATAATCCGACAAGCCACGAATAACGAGTTGGTTGCGGCATCCGGGTGTGTTTTTTCTTGCTTTTATACCGTTGATCCTGAGGTAGCCGGTTACGTCCGACACTCGGCGCGATTATTTTTCTAACTCCCTAGCGTGCTTATCGGATGTTCAGTGGCTTTCACTGCCTACTGCGTGCTAACGTAGCGGTTTTTAGAAAACTCTAAGGAATGTCTATGAATGATAAGATAAAAACGCCAAAACACAGTGACCTTATCTATGATGTGGGAATGCACAGAGGGGAGGATACCGAATTTTATTTGCGTAAAGGGTTCCGTGTTGTTTCGTTTGAAGCCAACCCTGAGCTGGCTAAACTTTGCAGGAATCGGCTCAAAAGTTACCTAGATAAAGGGCAATTAAAAATTGTGGAAGGGGCGATAGTGGATGCCGACGCTATAAAACCAGGCCAAACAAAAGTGGTCTTCTACAAGAATAACGCGTTATCTGATTGGGGAACCGTTTGTACCGACTGGGCAGAGCGCAATGCTCGGCTCGGCAAACCCAGTAGCATGATTGAGGTTGATGTCATTAATTTTCAAGAGGTAATGCAGGAAAACGGTGTGCCGCATTTTTTAAAAATAGATATCGAAGGTGCGGATACGGTCTGTCTGGAGTCGTTGAAAATGTTTCAAGAACGGCCAGACTATGTCTCAATCGAGTCAGACAAAACCAGTTTTGCGAACATAAAGCGAGAAATCGATACACTGATGGCTTTAGGTTACGACAGTTTCCAAGCTGTTGAGCAATCGATGATACCTAAGCTTCAAACCCCTCCCCAGCCACCCAAAGAAGGCCATTACGCCCCTCAAAGCTTTGAACACGGTTCATCGGGTTTGTTTGGTGCTGAGCTTAACGGTGAGTGGAAATCGTATCGAAAAATTTTGCATCAATACCGTGCCATTAGGCTGGGCTACGTTCTGCTCGGCAATGATGGCGGAATACTCAATAAATTGACTTTTCCGGGATCATGGCAGCTTCAGTCGTGGGCTCGGAGCGTGTGCCGTCTTTTTACCAACGCTGAGGTTCCTGGATGGTACGACACCCATGCACGCCATCAGGGTGTAAACAAAATATAAAGCCGCCCTGATAGGACAGCACAGCGGCCAAGAAAGCACATAACCCGTAGTCCGATGCCGACGGAAAAAAAATAGTGAGTTACCTTTCGCTCACCCACCTTACCCGCTCATTGGCAGGGCAGGGCGGGCTTTTCCGTGGCGTCTGGGTTTTTTTGCCGGATCAAAAACAAGCGTCCTAGCATGACCGGTGCCATAGGATGGCAGCAAGCATGGATTGGTGAATAAGCGATCATTCGGCCATTTCGAGCCACAGGGCTTAATGTGACAAAGTACAGTTAACGCTTTGTTCAGTTTAAAACCACTGAATACGCCTTATCAAATTGAGGGATGTGGCTGTCCAGCCAACCTTTCACCATTTGCCCCATGAAATGGTCTAATAAAACCGG
>DBNW01000044.1 GCA_002299425.1 Methylococcaceae bacterium UBA662
ATGTGGTAGGCCGTGCTGGTCGGATCCAATTCGTGCAGTACCCACAAGCCCTGTTGCCACCACGACAACGGCGCACTGGCATCGGCACTAGCAGGTATCGGCAACGCTGCAAAGACAATGCCTTGGGCGTGGCATTTTTGGTAAAACTGTTTTTGCTTATCCGTCGGCAACGCCAAAAAACGCTTGGCGATGTCTTGTAAGGCGTCTGGGCTTAGGTTTAGGGTTGTGTTGGGCTTAGGCATGGGGTTCACTTAACCGGGTTGGCGTTTTGTGTTAGCACTGCCTGACGGTTTGCGCTGGCGCGAGACCGGGTACGGCGCATCCATGAGGCTATCCACGCCTGCACAGAGGCGCTTAAAGTGCGGCTTATCGCGCATCTGTCGCCTCCAATGCCGTTAACCAATCGTCTAATTCGGCCAATTGCTGGCTGTTTAAACGGTTTTGTTCGGTCTCGATAAGCGCGGCCAAGGCGGCCAAGGTGTCCGCCGAAAACACCGAACGTAACGGCAATACCACACCCAGCTGAGCGTGGACAGCGGCCACTAAGCGCGTCGCCAACAGCGAATGTCCGCCTAAGGCAAAAAAATTGTCGCTTAAACCTACTGGCTCTATGCCCAGTAAGGCTTGCCAAATCGCCGCCAAGGTTTGTTCCGTTGCCGTGCTCGGTGCTTGGTAAGCAACCGGTTGCCAGGTCGGTTCGGGTAAGGCGTGGCGGTCCAGTTTGCCGCTGCCCGTCTTAGGCAGGCTCGGCAAATACAAAAACAACGATGGCACCATGTAGTCGGGCAAACGGACCCGCAAGGTCGTTAGCAACGCCGCCTCGTCGTAGGCGCAAGACACCACCAAATAGGCGACCAGTTTGCTATCGTGCACGCGGACCGCCGCTTCCAAAACATCGGCCTGAGCCAGCAACACGGTTTCTATCTCGGCCAATTCCACACGCTGGCCGCGCAATTTCACCTGAAAATCAACCCGTCCTAAGTATTCTAAGATGCCGTCTTGCCGCCACCGTGCTAAATCGCCGGTGCGGTATAAGCGCCTACCCGCTTGCCAAGGGTTCGGTACGAAGCGTTCGGCGGTTAAGCCGGGTTTGTGCCAATAGCCACGCGCCAACCCTATGCCGGCAATGTACAGTTCGCCCGCTACGCCTACGGGCACAGGGTTGAGGTCGCGGTCCAAGATGTGGATTTGGCAATTGGCCAGCGGCTGACCTATGGGCACGCTCATGCCGCCATCGTCTCGGCAAGTCCAATGCGTCACGTCTATGGCCGCTTCGGTAGGACCGTATAAGTTATGCAAAGCGACACCCGGCAAACGGTGAAAAAACCGTTGTTGCACATCGACAGAGAGTGCTTCACCGCTGCACAGCACATGCCTAAGGCTAGGCAGGGCAGGCAATAACGGCTGGTTGAGAAATTCCGTTAACATGGACGGTACAAAATGCACCGCAGTCACCTGATGCCGGTTAATTAACGCGGCCAACTGAGCCGGGTCGCGGTGTGCGCCAGGTTCGGCCAGACTTAAACACGCGCCGGTTACCAGCGGCCAGAAAAACTCCCAGACCGACACGTCAAAGCTGGACGGCGTTTTTTGCAGCACGGTATCGCTCGCCGTTAACGGATACGCTTGTTGCATCCAGGCTAAGCGGTTTAGCAGCCCGGCATGCGTATTGGCTGCCCCTTTAGGCTGGCCGGTAGAGCCTGAGGTATAAATCACATACGCCAACCCTAATGGGTGCACACTCACGTTAGGCCGCGTCACAGGCTGCACCGACACGTCTAAGCGGTCTACATCCAGCCTTAATAGGCCCGGCACGTTTAGGTCCACACCGCTTAGGCTAAGCAATAACTGAGCGTTGGCATGGCCTGCCATGTAGGCCAGCCTGGCCACCGGGTAGTCCGGGTCCAACGGCAAATACCCAGCACCGGCTTTCAGCACCGCCCATAACCCCATCACTAACTCAAACGAGCGCGGCATTAATACCGCCACCACGCTTTCCGGGCCTACACCGTGTGCGCGCAAGTAATGCGCCAAGCGGTTGGTTTGTTGCTCGAAGGCCTGATAAGACAAGGTACGATCACCCATCGCTAGGGCAGTGGCGTGGGGCTGCCGGGCGGCCATCTGACTTAAACGTTCAGCCAGGCTAGGTGCCGTCTGGGCCGTACTCGGTGAGGCTGGCCCTGTCGCCCAGCCTGCTGCCGCTAACACGTCGCTGGCGGTTTGGTTGACGGCGGCCACAAACTCATGTTCGGCAAGGTTTAACAAATCCAGAGTGGCCAAGGTTTGGGTAGGCTGGCTTAACCAAGCATTCGCCAAATTGAGAAAATGTTGGCAAAACCGGTGCACGGTTTCGGCTGTAAACAAATCAGTGGCATATACGAATTGCCCAGTTATCGCGCCGTGGCGGTCTTCTTCAGTGATCAAACTGAGTTCAAACTGGGCTATCGGATGGCTTCTTTGCAGCTCGGTCAGGTGCAGACCGGGCAAAGTTAGCCCGCGTTGCCAGTCGCGTTTTTGGTGATTCATCAACACTTGGAATAACGGATGCCGATTCAAACGCCGCTGCGGTTGCAGCACTTCAACTAAATGTTCAAACGGCAAATCCGGGTGTTGTTGCGCCGCTAACACGGTGGCTTTGACCGTCGTTAACCATTCGCTCAACGACAACGCGCCGCTGCACTCGCAACGCAGCACTAACGTGTTGATAAAAAAACCGATGACCGGTTCGGTTTCTAAGCGTTGCCGATTGGTAGCGGGTACGCCGATGCAACTATCGGTTTGCCCGCTGTAGCGGTACAACACAGCGGCGAACAACGCCAACAACACCATAAACGGCGTGGTTTGGGTATCTGCCGTCAACGCGGCCAGTGCGGTGTTTTGTTCGGCACTGAAGACAAACCGTACCGCCGCACCGTGCCCGGACAATTCAAGCGGACGCGGAAAATCGTAAGGCAACGCCAAAGCCTCTCGCTCGCCGGCTAACTGGTGTTGCCAATAGGCCAATTGCCGCACCCCCTCGCCGGCGGCTAACCAGTCCCGCTGCCAGCGGGCGTAATCGCTGTAACGGATGGGCAAATCAGGCAACTGCAACGCCTCACCCGCCTGGTAAAACCGATACAAGGCAGAAAAATCCGCTAACAAGCGCGTCAATGACCAGCCGTCGGCCAGCAAATGATGCAGTGTCAACCACAACTGCCAACGCTGTTCGGTCAGTTTAACCAGCGTCACCCGCCACAACAGGCCGTCGCTGGCAAAAGGCTGCTCAGCCTCCTGAGCGGACAGCCGTTCTGCTACAGCGTCCGGGTCCGACTCGCCGGTTAAATCCCTCATCGTCAACGGTGCCCTAACCTTAGCCAGCACGGTCTGACTAGGCATACCGTTTTGTTCGGAAAAAACGCTACTCAACAACTCATGCCGTACCGTTAACGCATCGAAACTATGGCGTAACGCGCTGACATCGACCTCACCCATTAAGCACAAACCACCGGCAATGTGGTAGGTACTGCGCTCCGGCTGTAACTTCCACAAAAACCACAGCCGTTGTTGGCCATACGACAACGGTGCCGGACCGGATTCTGGGTAACGCGCAATGCCGGACGGCTGCGCTTCGGGTTGCGGTCGCAAAACGGCAGCCAATTGAGCAATGGTCGGGTGCGCGAACACCATAGACGGCGTTAACGCCATGCCTTGCTTACGCGCTCTAGCGATAATTTGCAGGCTTAAAATGGAATCACCGCCCAGTGCGAAAAACGAATCGGTGACGCCAAAAGCATCGGTTTTCAACACCGTCTGCCAAATGCTCAGCAAGCACCGCTCCAGTTCATTGCGTGGGGCCAACCGTTCGGCAAGGTTTTGCTGGGGTTTGGGCAAGGCGCGGCGGTCGGGTTTGCCATTAGCGGTTAGTGGCAGTGCCGCCAACGCGACAAACTGGGCAGGAATTAAATAATCCGGCAAATACTTAGCCAACGCTGCCGGTACGGCGGCTATATCGTATCCGGGTTGCAACACCAGGTAGGCGATTAACTGCAACCGGTCATCCCCGGCGGTATCGGCTACCACCAACGCCTCTAAGATGCCGGGCAGTTGTTTTAAGCTGCGGGTCACTTCTTCCGGTTCGACCCTAAAGCCTCGAATTTTTACTTGGTAATCGACCCGACCTAACCAGACCAGCGTGTTTTTCAGACTCACCACTCGGTCGCCGGTACGGTACATGCGCTGACCGGGCCAGAACGGGTCGGGCAAAAAACGCATCGCGGTTAATCCGGCTTGCCCGTGATAACCGCGCGCCACACTGCCACCGCCTAGGTAAAGCTCGCCGGGCACGCCTTCGACACAAACGCTCAAATCAGCATCCAACACATACGCTGCGACACCCGGCAGCACCGTCCCTAGGGGTGCGCTGGGCATCATTTCTGGCATCAATTCGGTCACCGTGTGCGTCAACACCCCTACCGTGGTTTCGGTAGGACCGTAATGATTGATGATCTGGCAATCCGGTTTTAATTGTTTGATTTGGGCCAACAAATCCCATTCGCACGCTTCGCCGCCTAGAATCAGTGTGTGCCTAGGCAACACCTCGGCAGGCTTGGCCGCCTGCAATAAACTGCGCAGGTGGCTGGGCGTGATTTTTAACACCGCGACCCTGTGTGCTTGCATTTCAGCGGCAAAGCGGTCCGGGTCGGCGGTGCTATCCGGGCTGATCAAATGCAAACGCCGCCCGCTCACCAGTGCACCAAACACCACGGTATGGGCTAAATCCGCTGCGGTGGTCGAAACCGAGGCAAACACGGCGTTTTCATTACTCGAGAAGCGCGGTAACACGCCGAAAATATAGTGGCTTAACGCCGCGTGACTCACCGTCACGCCTTTCGGTTGGCCGGTAGACCCTGAAGTGTATACCCGATAAGCCGCTTGCAGTGGCGACACCTTGGGCAAATTTGGCTTAGCCCTGTGGTTAGCCAAATCATCCAGCGTTAACACCGTGTAACCCGTCACGGGCAGGGCCTGTTCAACCAACACAACACGCGCACCGCTGTCGGCCAACAAAGCCGCCAGCCGCGCCGGCGGCTGGTGTGGCTCTAACGGCACATACACCGCCCCGGTCTTCAATACCGCCAACAGCGCAGTGAACCAGGCTGCCGAGCGCTCTAGCAAAACCGCCACGGCAACCTCAGCACCCGCACCGTGGTCTTGCAACGCACCGGCCCAGGCAGTGGCCCTTTGCTCAACCTCGGCCACCGTGTAGCAGGCCGCTTGATCGCTAACGGCCATCAACTCAGGCGTGCTGCATACGGTATGCGCCCAAGCTTCCAACACGGTGGCATAGCCTGCTAAACGAGCGCCGTGCTGTTTATCCGCCGTCTCCCGTAGGCGAGGAGCGGGGGCATAAAAGGCAAAACCGATTTCTGCCTCAGCCGGTATTTTCTTTGCTGTTGTAGCGGCATCACTGAACGGCGGGGCCAGCGTTATTTGCCCCACTGTACACGGTTCTTCCTGCATCAGCTGGAGCAACAACTGCTGGTATCTGTGCGCCAGTTGAGGCATTGCATCCGGCTGAAACCGCGCGATTTGGCCCGATAAAGTGACGTGTAAGCCTTTTTCGCTACGCACTATCACGCTAAAAGGGAAGGGATTACGGCCACGGGTAGGGGTTAACCCGCCGTCGGTCACAGAATCCTCTAACAAGCTCAATTGCAAGGGGTATGTATCCGCATACAAAACACGATCAAGCGGGTAATTCTCGACCACTAAAACCGCCTCAAACAACGGCTGCCCCTCGGTCAACGCGCTAACCCGCTGTATGCTAGGCAACGGCACTGTTTCAAATTCGCGTAACGCGCTGGCCTGTGTTTGCAAATCCAGTAGCCACGTCGATAACGCTTGGGTCGGTGCTAATTGAACGCGCAACGGCACGGTGTTAATGAACAAGCCGACCATGTTTTCTATGCCTGGCAACCCGTGCGAACGCCCTGACACCGTGCTACCAAACACCAGATCGTTGCCGCCGCCGTGTCGTGCTAACAACAAGGCTAAAGCGGCTTGCAGCAGCGTGTTTACGGTCACGCCCAAGCGTTTAGCCGCCGCCCGCAAGCGGTCAGTTTCTGCTTCCGACCAGCACCATTGGCTTTCTTGGTATTGGCCAGACTCTGCGTTATGCCTTGTTAACGCCGCCAACGGCAACGGCGTGGTTTCGGTAAAACCTTGCAAAGCGGCCTGCCAAAATTGCAAGGCAGGTCGGTCGCAGACTTGCTGTAACCAGGCGATATAATCACGGTAATCAGCCACCGGCGGCAACGCGTGTTGGTGATAACTGTGCATGACATCGGCTAACACTAAGCCCATGCTCCAGCCATCTAAGGCAATGTGGTGATGACTCCACAGCAGCCACCATTCGCCCTCATCGATGCTAAACAGGCTTAATTCAAAACCGCGTTTACCTTGAAAATCAAAGCCTTTATTGCGCTCAACCGCCAAATAATCTTTTAATGCTTGCCTGCGCTGGGTTTCAGTCATGGCGCGCAAATCCACCGAAAACACGGCGACCTCACACCGCTGGCGTATCGCTTGCAGCGGCGTTGGCAGGTCTTCATAGGCATACACGGCACGCAATAATGGATACCGGTTAACCGCCGTTTGCCAAGCCTTAACCAGTGCTTCGACATTTAACGGGCCGGTCAACTTAAACACCCGTTGGTAAAAATAGGCATCCTCGCTGCCTGCCCTCAGCCCATGAAACAGCATACCCT